>JASFLG010000240.1:0-6787 GCA_050118205.1 Pseudomonadales bacterium | reverse complement strand
ACACGGGCGGCGGTGAGCGACTTCCAGGCAGACCACGGCCTGATCAGCGACGGTCATCTGGATCCGGAGGTGGTCGCGCGGATCGAACAGGCCGCGAAGTCGGTTCCGGGCCCGGCCGACGCCGGCTGAAGCCGAAGTCGCCGGCTGAAGCCGAAGTCGCCGGCCGAAGCCGAAGTCGCCGGCCGAAGCCGGCGCATCAGGCGGCACTGTTCCCGGCAGCCCGCTCGTCGAGCACCCGGCGGATCTTCGCATGCTCGGCCTCGTCCAGGCTGAAGCGGCGGAACAGGAAAGCGCCGATCGCGTAACAGACCAGCGGGAAGATGCCATACAGGGTGACCATCGCTACCTGCACCGTCATGCTCTGCGCCTGGTTCGGAACGAAGCCGGAGAGCTGCAGCACGAAGCCCGTCAGCAGCAGCATCACCCCGGTGGCCCCCTTGTAGACGAAATTCCAGGCGGCGAAGTAGGAGCCTTCCTTGCGCTCTCCGGTCACCATCTCGTCGTAGTCGATCACGTCACCCTGAATGGACGGCGACAGGGTGCCGCCACACCCGGCAGCCAGGCCGGCAAAGAACGCGGCCACGCAGATATAGCCGATCTTGAACCCCACTTCGTCGAACCACGGCAGCGCAAACATCGACCCGAACGAAGCACCCGTCATCAGCATGGAGAACATCCACAGCCGCACCTTGCCGAACCGCCTCGACAGGGGAATCCATAGCGGCACCGACAGCGAGGAGGGCACCATGTAGCAGAGGATCATCACCGGTGCCCAGAGCGGCGCGCCCACCACGTACTGGGCCACGTACAGCGTCAGCGCACCGATCGCCGCAGAGCCCACGTTCTCGATGAAGGTCACCAGGATGAGCAGACGCGCGTGGGGGTTCCGCCAGACATCCCTGAAGGCGAAGAACGGATTCTCGTTGACCCTGCCCTGGTACTCCGGCCGCTCCCGGATCTGGCCCACGGCGAGCAGGATCAGGACCACCATGCCCGCGGACGCGAGCAGCGCCAGCTCGAAGGCGGTGCCGCGCACCACCTCCCGACCCAGCTGCTCGGCCGAGATCAGCACGTAGAAGCTGATCAGCGACAGGATCGAGCCGAAGGTGTAGAAGCCGTGCCGGACACCGAACAGACGGCTGCGCTCGTGATAGCTCGCCGACAGCTCCGCACCGAGCGACAGGTGCGGCACGAAGAACACGGTCATGGCCGAGTAGAAGCCGATCACGGCCACCCCCATCCACACCGCGAGGCCGACGCCTTCCAGGCCCGCAGGCGGCGCGAACACCATCACGAAGGCAACGCCGATCGGCACCGTGCTGGCGAGAATCCAGGAGCGGCGGCGCCCGTAGCGGATCCGGGTGCGATCCGACAGGTAGCCGACGATCGGGTCCGAGACCGCATCCCAGATCCTCGAGGCGGAGAAGATCAGCCCCATGATGGCCGGCGCGATGAGCAGCACGTCGGTGGCGAACTTCATGACGTACAGCGCCAGCATCAGGTACATGTAGCCCGCGCCGAGTCCCGGCAGACCGTAGCTGATCACCGCAGGCCAGGCGACCCGCCCACCGGCGAGCCGCGTGACCGGCGGCGGCGACTCCGCCACCGTCAGGCGTTCCGGATGGTCAGGCCCCCATCCACGGGCAAGGCCACGCCGGTGATGAAGCTCGCAGCCGGCAGCACCAGGCTCAGCGTCGCCTGCGCGACCTCTTCCGGATCCGCATAACGTTTCAGCGCCACGCGCCGGCGGGCGAACTCCGCCTTGGCGTCGTCCGGGATGCCTGCGGTCATGCCGGTGCGAATCGGGCCCGGGCAGATGCAGTTCACCGTGATGCCCTCGCCGCCGAGCTCCACGGCGAGCGAGCGCGTGAGCCCGATCACCCCCGTCTTCGCCGCCGTGTAAGGGCTGCCGAACTTGGTGGCCCCGAGACCCTCGGTGGAGGCGATGTTCACGATGCGCGGGTGCGCCGCGGCACGCAGCAGCGGGAGCGCGGCGCGGATGGTGCGGGTGTGGGCGGTGAGGAGCACCGCCAGGGAGATGTCCCAGGCTGCCTCGTAGTCGTCGGAGTCGATGGGGGCGAACCGGGAGATACCGGCGTTGTTCACCAGAATGTCGATGGCGCCGAAGTGCTCGCCGATCTCCGCGAACGTCCGGGCAATGGCGTCGCCGTCCGCCAGGTCGAGCGGCCAGCCGCGCACCTCACGGCCGGCCGTCTCGATCTCGGCTACCACCGCCGCCAGCGGCTCGGCGTTCACATCGATGGCCGCGACCCGCGCGCCCTGGTCGGCAAAGAGCTTGGCCGTGGCGGCGCCCATGCCGCTCGCAGCCCCGGTGACAATGGCGACGGATCCTTCGATGGATCGGGAAAGGGTGCTCAGGCTCATTTGGACTCCAGATTGTCGTAGCGCCCGTCCGTGACGTCGTCTCCGAACAGCGCGCGGGTGAAGGGTTCGTAGTTCGGACCGCGGCGCAGGTGGTGTCCGCCGTCCACCGGGAGGTTCACGCCGGTGATCCAGGAGGACTCCGGACCGCACAGAAAGCGGACTGCGCTGGCGATGTCCTCCACCACTCCGGTGCGCCGGAGCGGCATGCAGTCGAGATAGTCGTTCAGCACCGCTTCCGTGCCGAACAGGCCCTGGGCGATGTCGGTGTCCACCAGTCCCGGACAGACGCTGTTCACCCGGATACCGGCCACCCCGAGCTCGTCGGCCGCGCCGCGCACCAGCATGTCGATGCCGGCCTTGCTCACTCCGTACGCGTGCATGAACCGGTGCGTGCGTACCCCGGCGATGGAGGAGATGGCGCACATGGCACCGCCTCCCGCCCGGCCGATGGCGCGGGCCGCGTGCTTGAACGTGTACATGCAGCCGTCGAGGTTGGTGGCGAGCACCTGGTGCCAGCGCTCACTGTCGGTCACCACCAGGGGCGCGATGTCGCCCGTGCCGGCATTGGCCACGGCGATCGTCAGCGGCCGCCGCTCATTCGCCTGGCCGACGGCCTCGGCCACCGCCGACTCGTCCGCCACGTCTGCCGGATGCACGTGCACGACCGACCCCGAAGGGAAGGAGGCCGCGGCGGCCTCGAGTTTCTCCGCATTGCGCCCAACCAGCGTGATCTCGGCGCCGTCGGCTGCAAACAGACGTGCGCTGGCGAGCCCGATGCCACTGCCGCCGCCAGTGACCAGCGCGTGTTGACCCGCGAGGCTGTCGACCATGTGCCCGTTCTCCCGCTACAACCTGTTCAGCCCAAGAGCGAGACTCTAGCAATTGCACGCCGCGCTGGGCTACCTTTCCCTACCCCTTGGAACGTGCTTGTCCATCAGACACATGACGTCCGCCATCGACACGATCGGAACACGCCTCGCCGATTATCTCCACCGACAGTGGGACGCCGACGTGCGCTGCCAGAGCATCGAGCAGATCCCGGGCGGCGCGTCACGGGAGACCTATCGCGTTCGACTCGACGTCGATGGCCAGCCCAAAGGCGTCATCCTGCGCCGGGACCCGCCATCGAGCCTTATCGATACGGAACGGTCCCTCGAATACCGGACCTACGAGGCGGCCTGGCGCGCCGGCATACCGGTGCCCGAGCCCCTGCTGCTGGAAGAAGACCCCGCGGTGCTGGAGCGCCCCTTCTCGCTGATGGCCGAGATCACCGGTTGCCAGACGGCGATCGCCCATCTCTCTGTGCCGCCTTTCGACAAGGTCCGCGATGCCATCGCCGCACGGAAGTGGACGCTGCTCGGCGAGATCGCCCGCCGCGACATCGACGAGCTCGGCCTGTCCGAGTTCATGGCGGTGCCCGCCCACCCGGCAGAGCACGAGCTCGCCTACTGGGCAAACGTGATCCGCACCGATGCGCTGCATCCGCAACCGGTGGCCGAGGCGACGATCCGGTGGCTCGAGCGGCACCTGCCTGAGCCCTCCGGACGCCTGAGCCTGGTGCACGGCGACTACCGTTCCGGCAACTTCCTCTATAACGAGGCCGGCGAGATCCCCGCTCTGCTCGACTGGGAGATGGCCCATATCGGCGACCCGCTGGAGGATCTCGCCTGGTCTCTGGACCCGCTGTGGGGCTGGCCGGAACGCACTCTCGCCGGCGGTCTGCTGCCGCGCGAGGATGCGATCCGGATCTGGGAGGAGGCCAGCGGCATCGCCGTGGACCGCGAGGCCTTCCGGTGGTGGCAGGTGTTCGCCTCGCTGAAGGGGCTCGCCATCTGGATCTCTTCCAGCGAGGACTTCGCGAACGGCACCAGTAAGGACCCGATCCTGGCCGTGGCCGGCTGGGTGATGACGGACCGCCAGAACCGCATTCTGGTGGACCGCCTGCGACCCGCCTCCCCCCACCAGGTGGCAGAGGCGCTGCCGTGATCCCGCGTCCGGATCAGGCGCTCCTGGATCTGGCCGGGCGCATCGGCACCCGCATTGCCCCGGCGCTCACCGACCCCTACGCGGCCGCGGATGCCGGCATGATCAGCATGCTGCTCATCGCGCTCGCCAAGGAGATGGGCAGCGGCGTGGCCCAGCGGATGGCGGATGGCGCCGAGCTCAGCGCGCTCTTTGCCGACGCGGCGCACGCGCCTGGCGCCGCCGCCCGCGCGGATTTCGCCGGGAGCGAGCCCGAAAGTCTCACTCTCGAGGACGTCAACGCCTGGCTCGACAACGGTCTGCGTCTTCTCGTCGAGCTGCATGCCTGGGCGGAAACCCACGAGCCCGCGCTCGACCGCGCCATCTGGGACTGGCTGTACCAGCACACGGAGCGGCACAAGTTTCCGCTGTGACATGAGCCGGCCAAGCTGGCGACTCACACCGCGCGCTCATCCGGCAGAGCCGCTTTCTCCACCGCCCACAGATAGGCCGGCAGGGCGCAGGAGAGCCCGATGGTCAGATTCAGCACCACGAACGGCCAGGCGGCAGGTCCTTCGCGGCGACTGAAGAGGTAGGTCCAGAACACGGCCGACGAGACGAGCAGATCGGCCGTAAAGCCCGCACTCGCGCCGTTGGTGAACAGCGCGCCGACGAATCCGCGCAGATCGAGCCCGTGCGCGGCAAAGAACGGTACAAAGAACAGGTACGGCAGCACCGCACCCAGGATCGCGAGGCCGAGATAGACGTGCTTCATGGGATGATCTCCGGACTGACGATCGACACCGTACGCGGTGCAGGTAATCCGGCCAATTACCTGTGAAGTAATGGATCCGACCGCGCCGACACGTAGACTGGCGGGAAACCCACGGGACTGGAGAAGCCCGCATGAGTGAAGCCGTACTGGGTCCGGGGCTCGTTTTCGGGTCCCTCCTGAGGGACTGGCGCGCCCACCGGCGGGTCAGTCAGCTGACCCTGTCGAGCCTCTCCGGCATCTCCCAGCGCCACATCAGCTTTCTGGAGACCGGCCGCTCCCGGCCGAGCCGGACCATGGTGCTGGCCCTGTCCGACTCGCTCGACATTCCCCTGCGCGAGCGGAACGCCCTTCTGCAATGCGCGGGCTTCGCGCCGGCGTACCCCGAGAGTCCGCTGGAAGGTCAGCGAACGGCAGTATTCCAGGCGGCCCTGGAAGCCACCCTCACCCACCACGAGCCCTACCCGGCACTGGTGCTGGATGGCCGCTGGAATCTGGTCACCGCCAATGCCGGCGCGCTGCGTTTCTTCGGTCAGTTCGTCGATATCTACACTGCGTTGACGGCGATCGGCACCCCGACCGAGTTCCAGGTGGTTCGGCTGTGTCTGGCCGAGGCGGGGCTCAAACCCTACATCGTCAACTGGGAAGAGCTCACTGCGAGCTTCCTCGCCCGGGCCCGCCGGGCGCTGCTGGTGAACCCGCGCGACCCGCACCTGCCCAGCCTGATCCGGGAGATCAGCGAGCACCCGGAGGCGCCGTCAGACTGGCGCCGTCCGGACTGGACGACGCAGCCTGAGCCGGCACTGGTCATGACCATGGCAAAGGACGGCGTCACCTATCGGCTCTTCACCATGCTCGCTCACTTCGGCGCCGCCCGGAGCGTGACCCTCGACGAGCTTTCGGTGGAGACCTTCTTTCCGGCGGATGAGGCCACCCGCGCGCATCTGCAGGCCCTGGCGTCCAGCCAGCAGGGATGAGGCCGAGGGTTGTTTACGCCCGGCCCGGTGACTACAATTCGCGCTCTTTTTTCCGGGGCGAGACGCTGGCGTTCTCCCCGAAACCCCGCAGGGTCGTTAGCTCAGTTGGTAGAGCACCGGGCTTTTAACCCGTTGGTCCTGGGTTCGAGCCCCAGACGACCCACCACAACTCCCCAAGCTAGATTCTCAGACACGCCCCCGCGGGCGCCATGTCAGGCACTCGAGCGTTCATCAACGCGGGCGTAGTCCGGTTCCGGGCGATGCGCGTCCACCACCCGGCCGGCAGCGGCGTCTTCGAGCATGTCCAGGTACCGGTGCCAGCCGCCCAGCACGGAATGGGTGATCTCTTTTTCGCTGCGCGGCCCTTCGAACACGAGCAAGTCGGTAAACACCAGCCGGCAACCGCCACCAGGTAGCGCCGTCAGCTCCCATCGCATGGTGCCGAGCTGCAGCAACGTGGGCGGTTCGTAGGCCATCACCCTCCCGGTCACGTGGGCCGCGCCGTCGCACTCACCGTCGAACCGGATCTCGAAGGTGCCACCCTCCCGCGCTTCGAACCGGAGCCCGGGAAACCACGCCGCGAGCTGATCCGGTTCGCTGATGGCGGCCCAGATCCGGTCGACGCTCTGTGGAAGATGTCGCTCGAAGCGGACGAACGAACGGCCATCCGATGCTCGCCCGACCGTCCCGT
>JASFLG010000239.1:0-6806 GCA_050118205.1 Pseudomonadales bacterium | reverse complement strand
GAGGACGTCGGCGCCATCGCGCTCGGCGAGTACCGTGGCGATTTGCTTGTGTACGTCGGCCGGGCCGGCTCGGGTCTGAGTTCCGCGATGCGCCGTGAGCTCGCGGCCGCCTTCGAGACGCTCGAGCCTGCGGCGGCACCCGCCGGCGTCCCCCCGTCCCAGGCCAGGGACGTGCACTGGATCACGCCCGCACTCGCGGTGGAAGTGGCGTACAAGGAGTACACGCGCGACGAGCATCTGCGCCATCCGGTCGTGCTGCGCCTGCGCAGCGACAAGGCGCCCGGACAATGCACCGGTGGGTACGATGACCCGGGAAATCTGTCGCTCGTCCCCGCACCGGAGCCGGACATCGCGATCACCAATCCGGACAAGGTCTTCTTTCCCGAGCGCGGCCTTACCAAAAACGCGCTCGTCGAGTACTACGAGCGGATCGCACCGTGGATGCTGCCGTACCTGGTGGAGCGTCCCATCGTGCTGACGCGCTTTCCGGACGGTATCCACGGCAAGTCCTTCTATCAGCGCGATGCCCCGGATTTCGTGCCCGACTGGATACGACGGGAGGTACTCTGGTCCGAGTCGGCCCATCGGGAAGTGCACTACTTCATCATCGAGACCGCGTCAGCGCTCAAGTATCTCGCCAATCTCGGCACGATCCCCATTCATCTTCTGCACAGCCGGGTGGGCGATCTCGAGCATCCCGACTGGTGCGCTCTGGATCTGGATCCCAAGTCGGCGCCCTTCGCCGACGTTGTCCAGCTCGCCAATGCCATCGGCGAGCTGGCCGACGAGCTGGCCCTGCCGTCCTACCCGAAAACCAGCGGTAAGTCCGGCCTGCACGTGCTGATGCCGCTCGCCCGTCAACTCACCCACGAGCACGCGCGAACCTTCGCCGAGCTCATGGCCAGAGTGATCGTCAGCCGGTATCCGGAAATCGCGACGGTGGCACGATCGCTGCGTGCCCGGAAAGGCCGGGTCTACGTCGACTTCGGTCAGAACGGACAGGGGCGCGTGCTGGTGGCACCTTTCAGTGCCCGGGCCGAGCCGGCGGCGTCCGTGTCCATGCCGCTCAAGTGGTCCGAGGTCAACGGGCGCCTGGATCCGACGCGCTATCACATCACCAATGCCAACCGGCGGATGGGTCAGCTCGGGGCGGACCCCATGGCGGGCGTGCTGAGCGACGAGCCCGATCTGCACCGGGCTCTGAGCAGGCTTCAGGAGATTACCGGTTGACGCCCCACGCGCCGGGGGTTCAACCCGCGGACTCGCCCTTCTCGCTCTCCTCGGCCGGCGCTTCGTCCGGCTTGTCTCCCTGCCCGGCCGGTGGCGGGGCACGGCGGGCCCTGCGCTGCGCCTTCAGGGCCTCCCTGAGTTGGGCGATCTGCTCCGCCTCGATCGGGATGAATCCCGGAATCGCGCAGGGTATGCCCATGGTCGGCATCGGCGGGTCGAAGACCGTGATCTGATCGAGTCGGCAGAGCAGGCTGCTCCGGGTCTGGTAGCTGATGGCTACGTTCGGACGTAGCCCGAAGCACCGGTTCCTGAACTGAACCAGGTAGTACTTCTTGCCGCGCATCTGGAAGACCAGATGCCGCTCATCCAGAATGTCGGTGCTGCGGATGTCCCGCGTGCGGATGCACTGCTCCGGTTCGACGTAAGACTCCGAGCCCGACGGGCCGCTCAGCAGAGCTTCTATCTCGGGCGTAAAGACGACGGCATCGCCCTCACCCTCCGCGCTTTCTTCCCCGACCGGCACCTCCGCATCCGCGCCGGCGACCGCTTCGGCATCTGCGCCCGCCTCGCCGTTGATCGTCGCCTCCGTCGCGGAGATCCAACCGGTGCCCAAGGTCAGCCACAGCACTCCAGCGACTGCCGGAAGCCGCGCCATAGAAACTGATCGCATTCGTCTGGCTCCGCCGCCTGGCCTACGCTCCCGGACATAGTGACGCCACCAGCGCCGGCAGCGCAACCGCGACGTCGGCTTCCCACTTGCACCGAAAAAAGGCATCTCCCCGGGTCCGCCCCAGGTTGATGGCCGCCACGGGAACCGCGCCCGCCGCGGCCGCTTTCACGAACCGGTAGCTCGAGTAAACCATCAGCGACGAACCTACCACCAGCATCGCATCCGCCCTGGCGAGCTCGGCGTACGCCGCCTCAACGGTGCTGCGTGGCACGGAATCGCCATAAAAGACCACGTCGGGTTTCAGGGTGCCGCCACAGTGACAGCCAGGCACCGTGAAGTCGGTGAAACCCGGTCCCGACAGATACTCCGCGTCGCCGTCGGGCCTGGCGGCCACGATGGCCTGAAGCCATTCGCCGTTCGCGGCCTCGAGCCGCGCCTGCAGATCGTCCCGGTGCGTGCGAAGCCCGCAGTCGAGGCAGACCACGGCGCCAAGGTTGCCATGCAGCTCGATCAGGCGGGTCTGGCCGGCACGCTGATGCAACCCGTCAACGTTCTGGGTGAGCACGGTCTGGATGCGCTCCAGTCCCTCCAGAGTCACCAGCGCCTCGTGGGCGGCGTTCGGCCGCGCGTCTCTGAACGCCGGCCAGCCACGCATGCTGCGTGCCCAGTATCGTTGCCGCGCCTCGTGGTGCTCGAGGAAATCCTGGTGCCGTATGGGCTCGCTGCGCTGCCAGCAACCTGAGTGATCCCGATACGTGCCGATGCCGGACGGGGCGCTCAGCCCCGCACCCGTGATCACGAACAGGCGCTGTGAGCCCTGGACGAAATCGCTGATCTGCGTGAGCGACACGGTCAGCGCAGTCGATCCAGGGAACGGATGGCGGCGCGCGCGATTCTCGGCATGTTGGAGTTGCCCATGGGGGTACCGGCGCCGCTGTTCAACGTCAGCGCCACGGCGAGCTGCCGGCTCGGATCGCAGAAAGCACCGCTGCCGCCGTATCCGTAGTGTCCGAATGCCTCCGGCGCGCGCGCGCCGAGCGTGAACACCCGGTGATAGCCCATACGCCAGTGCATCGGGATGAACAGGACCCGGTCCCTGGCGGTGCTCTGCACGGTCGCGATCTCCCGGATGCGCTCCTCGGAGAGCACGCGAACCCCGTCCAGCTCCCCTCCTTGCGCGAGCATCGCGTACATCCGTGCCAGGGAACGCGCCGTGAACTGGCCATTGGCGGCCGGGATCACGGCCTGCACCACCTCTTCGGAATTCCAGTCAAAGGGCTCGGTGAACGGGTTCAGGGCCGAGTCGAACTCCGAAAGCTCGACACCCAGGTGTGAAAGCCCCCGCTCCACCCAGAGCCTCAGGTTCTCCTGCCACTCCTCCCGGGGTGGTCGCGGTTCGGAGACGCCCCGGGTGAGCTCGGCACGACGGTACAGCTCGTTGTGCGGCATCCCGATGAACATGCCGTCGAGCTTGAGGGGATCCACCAGCTCCTCCGCGAGCACCGTCTGGAGCGGCTTACCGGCTATGGATTCGATGAGCCCGCCGATCAGCCAGCCGTAGGTCAGCGCGTGATAACCATGGCCTTCGCCCGGCTCGTGTGCCGGTTCCGCGTCGGCGAGGCGGAACTTCATGTGCTCCCAGTCGAGCATCTCCCGAGGGTGGCTGATCAGATCCGTGATCCGGTACAGACCCGCCTGGTGACAGAGCGCCTGCCGGATGGTGATGTGCTCCTTGCCGTGGGCGCCGAACTCCGGCCAGTGCTTGGCGATGGCATCCTCGTACTGGGCCTTACCCTGATCGACGAGAATGTGTACCAAGGTGGACAGCACCCCCTTGGTGGTCGAGAAGCTCGGTGCGGTGGTGTCTGCCTGCCACGGGTTGCCGGCAGCGTCCTTGATGCCCCCCCAGATGTCCACTACCTCCCGGCCGTCGTGGTAGACGCACACCGCCGCGCCGGCATGCTGGTGCTTCGGAATCTGCCGGATCAGCGAAGCCGCGACATCCGCATAGTCCGGGTGTACGTGTCCATCGAGCATGACGCCATTTTCCCATAGAATGGCACAGACCGGGACACAGGAAAGGATTCGAAAGTCATTTCCCGATGAGTATCGATTGGCGGTCCTACGACACAAACGACTTCTGGGATGAACTGATCACGCCGAACGGGCGGGCGCGCAAGGGTGCCGGCAATCTGTGCCGGATGCTATCCGAGCTATCCGACGAGGAGCTGACCGCGCGACGCACGGCCGCGGAGCTCGCCATCCGTTCGATGGGTATCACGTTCACCGTCTACACCGGCGAAGGCAGCGGCAGCATCGACCGCGAATGGCCGTTCGACATCATTCCGCGCCTGATCATGAAGAAGGAGTGGGATCAGGTTTCCAAGGGCCTCGTGCAGCGGGTAAAGGCCCTGAACCGATTCATCGACGACGTCTACCACGACCAGAAGATACTCGACGACGACGTCTTGCCCCGGGAGTTCATCGAGAAGTCCCGCGAGTTCCGCGAGGAGTGTCGCGGCATCACGCCACCGGAGCGCATCTGGTCGCATGTCTGCGGCTCCGATCTGGTTCGGGACGCGGATGGCCAGATGTACGTTCTCGAGGACAACCTCCGGGTCCCGTCCGGTGTCTCCTACATGCTCGAGAACCGCGAGGTGATGAAACGCGTGTTCCCCGAGCTCTTCGAGGCCTACTTCATCCATCCGGTAGACGACTATCCCCGCGAGCTGGCGAGCTGTCTCCGTTCCCTCTCGAGCAAGCGGGCGCCGCAGATCGCGGTGCTGACACCGGGGATTTACAACTCCGCCTACTTCGAGCACGCCTATCTCGCGAACGCCATGGGCGCGCAGCTGGTGGAAGGGTCGGACCTGGTGGTCGACCGCGACGACTACGTGTACATGCGCACCATCGACGGTTTCGTCCAGGTCGACGTGATCTACCGGCGTATCGACGACCTCTTCCTGGATCCGGAGGTGTTCCGTCAGGACTCGACCCTGGGTGTTCCGGGGCTGATTCGGGCCTGGCGCGCAGGAAACGTCGCGCTGGCCAACGCGCCGGGCTGCGGGGTGGCGGACGACAAGGTGATTTACACGTACGTCCCGGACATCATCCGTTACTACCTGAGCGAGGAGCCGCTCCTGCCGAACGTGCCCTCCTATCGCTGCGTGAACAAGGATGAGCGCGATTACGTTCTGGACAACCTGGAGAAGCTGGTGGTGAAGCCCGCCAACGAGTCCGGCGGCTACGGCATGCTCATCGGCCCCAAGGCCACCCGGGCGGAACGGGAGAAGTTCGCCCGGCAGATTCTCGCAAACCCGCGCAACTACATGGCCCAGCCCATGCTCCTGCTGTCCACCGCGCCGACGCTGGTGGACTCGGCCACAGGCGCTTCGGCGGAAGCGCGCCACCTGGACCTCAGGCCCTTCATCCTTTCCGGAAAGAAGAGCTACGTGACCACCGGCGGACTGACCCGCGTGGCCCTTCGCAAAGGATCCACGGTGGTCAACTCATCTCAGGGTGGCGGCAGCAAAGACACCTGGGTGGTGGACCTGGAACCATGAACCCATCGAACCGGATTCTATCGAGCACCGCCGAGCGGGCCTACTGGCTCGGACGCTACCTCGAGCGCGCAGACAGCACGGCGCGCCTGGTGACGGTCAACTCCCGGCTGCACTACGACATGCCGCGCAGGATGCCGCTGGCCTGGAATGGTCTGGTGAGCATTACCGGATCCCGGGACCTTTTCGAAGAGTATTTCGACGAGACCAATGAGAGGAACGTCTGCCGCTATCTGATCAACGAAGCGCGCAACACGGGCTCACTGATACGGTCGCTGGATTTTGCGCGGGAGAACGTGCGCACCCTGCGCGGCATCATTCCCCGCAAGAGCGTGGAATACATCAACGACCTGCATCGCTACGCCAGGGAGTTTCTCTCCGAGCCGCTGTCGCGTACCCGCAGGATGGAAGGGCTGGCAGAGGTCCAGTCCTACATTCAGCGTATCGATGGTTTCCTGTCCGCGAACATGCTGCACGACGCGCACTGGACCTTCCTGCGGCTCGGTAACTACATCGAGCGTGCCGACATGTCGAGCCGCATCATCGAGGCCGGGTGCGACGACATCTTCGACGACGCATCCGATCTGGCCCCGTTCACCGACATTCAGTGGCGCAGCGTGCTCATGTCGCTGGACGCGACCCAGGGGTACAACCAGGTCGTGCAGGGACCCATCAGTCAGGAGGCGGTGCTCGAGTTTCTGGTTCACGAGACTCAGCTGCCCCGCTCACTCGCCTACCCGCTGGACTCGCTGCGCAACGGCGTGAAGGATCTGCCCCGCAACGACCGGGTGCTGCGCGCGATCAACCGACTGCGACGTAACAATGCGTCCACCCAGTTGGGGTCGCTCGAAATCAAGCAGGTGCAGGCATTCCTGGACGACTTCCAGGCTCAGCTGGCCGGTATCGACGGCCTGATCCGCAAGACCTACTTTCAGTACAAGCCCCGCCGACGGAAGAAGACCTAGTTTTTTTATCGGCGGCTGCCGCCGCCGTTAGCCCGGCAGCCGCTCAACGGCGGGGCGCCCAACGAGCGCGAAGACCACATAGACCAGGCAGGAGGTGACCAGCCCGGGAAACACCTCGTGCATCACCCCCTCTGGCCCGAACAGCATCCATCCAAGCAGGACGCTCACCCCGGCCAGCATCGACGCCAGCGTGCCGACGGCGGTGCCCCGCTGCCAGTGCAGACCGAAAACGATTGCCGGGAAAAAGCAGACCGCATACAGGCTGCCGGAGAAGATGGTGATCTCGACGATACCGCCGGGCGGCCACAGAGCGATGAGCGCGGCCAGGAGCGAGAATCCCACCACGCCGGAACGGGTCCACGCCAGCGGCCGCGCCGCGGG
>JASFLG010000238.1:0-6816 GCA_050118205.1 Pseudomonadales bacterium | reverse complement strand
ACGGCCTGGAAGCCGAGCGCCTCGGCCCAGCGGCGGATGTCTGCTTTCAGTGCGTGGTAGTCCGGTTCCGGCAATCTGGACAGTGGCTCGGGGTGGGATGAAGGGCCGCACAGTATAATGCGCCTGTCCCAGACCTCGGGGTGGAATCCTGGAAAAGCTCTACACAGCACAAGGCAGCCGGGCGCTCGACCGTCGTGCCATCGACGGGGGGCAGGCCGGGATCGACCTGATGCGCAGAGCCGGCGCCGCCGTCTTCGATGCGGTGGTCGACGGTTGGCCGTACCTTTCGCGACTCACGATCTGCTGCGGCAAGGGCAACAATGCCGGGGACGGCTACGTGGTGGCGGCCCTGGCGCTGAATCAGGGGCTGTCGGTGCAGCTGGTTCAGCTCGGCGCTCCCGGGGATCTGACCGGCGACGCTGCCACCGCCCGGGACGAGGCGATTGGCGGTGGGCTCGAGATCACGACGAGCGACGATGGCCGCGTGCCGCTGACCGGCGAGGTGATCGTGGACGCGCTCCTCGGGACGGGGCTCAAGGGCGCGCCGCGCGGTGCCTACGCCACGCTGATCGAGTCGATGAATGCGAGCGGTGCGCCCATCGTCGCGGTGGACGTGCCCTCCGGGGTGGAAGCGGACACCGGCGCCGCACCCGGTCCCGCCGTGAGGGCGCACACCACCGTGACGTTCATCGGCCGCAAGCTCGGGCTGCACACCGGCACCGGTGTGGCGCTGTCAGGCCGCGTTCTCTTCGACGGGCTCGGGGTCGGCCGCGAGGTGCACGCGCAGGTCCCCGGCATCGATTGGCTCACTTTTCCCGGGCTGGTGGCGACGCTCGGGCTGCCCGTGCGCACGGCGGACGCCTACAAGCAGACCCTCGGTCACGTGGTGGTGATCGGCGGCGATCTGGCCATGGGAGGCGCGCCGCTCATGGCCGCCGAGTCGGCGCTCCGTGCGGGCGCGGGAATGGTCACGGTGATCACCCGAGGTGCGCACCGGAACGCGATACTCGCCCGCCGTCCCGAAGTGATGGTGGCGGACGCCGAGGACGAGACGCTGCGTGATGAGGTTCTGGGCAAGGGGTCGGTGCTCGTGGTCGGACCGGGGCTCGGGCGCGGTGTCTGGGGAGAGGCCCTGCTCGAGCTCGCGCTCACGCGCAACGCACCGACCGTGATCGATGCGGACGGCCTGTTTCTGCTCGGCGCGAGCGGCGCCCGGCCACCCCCGGGTACGATCGTCACGCCGCACACCGCCGAGGCTGCGCGATTGCTCGAGACCTCCGTGGCCGAGGTGCAGGCGGACCGTCTCGGTGCCGCCTGCGCCCTGGCGGAAAGGGTGGGCGGGGTGGCCGTGCTCAAAGGGGCGGGCAGCATCGTTGCATCCGCTGTTTCCGCACAGGGGGATGCGGCTGCACGGACGCGGGTGCTGGGGATCTGCGCGCATGGCAATCCGGGGATGGCGACGGCCGGCATGGGAGACGTCCTGGCAGGCATTCTCGGGGGTCTTCGCGGCCAGGGTCCGGACGCGGAGGCGGCGGCCCTGCTGGGGACCTGTCTGCACAGCCTCGCGGCGGACAGGGCGGCAGACCGCCTCGGCATGGCGAGCCTGCTCGCCACCGACATCCTCCCGGACGTCTCCGGAATCCTCAAGGCCCATGAAAGCGATGTGTGACGCCCTGGTACACGGGACGATCGAACGCTTTCTCCCGGACGAGACCGCGACCCTTGCTTTCGCCGCGGAGCTGGCGAACCTCCTGGATGGCGCGCCGCTCGTGTTCCTCCAGGGACCACTGGGCGCTGGCAAGACGACGCTGGTGCGAGGCATACTGCGCGCACTTGGCCATGAAGGGCCGGTGAAGAGCCCGACCTACACGCTGCTCGAGCCGTACGAGGTCGGCGGCCGCCGGGTGTACCACTTCGACCTCTACCGGATCGGGGACGCCGCGGAGCTGGACTTCATCGGCATGGACGAGCTGCTCGATGCGGACGCCATCAAGCTCGTCGAGTGGCCAGAGCGGGGTTCCGGCCGACTGCCGGAACCGGACGTGCTGATTCGATTGGACCTCGAAGGAGAGGGGCGTCGCGTTGAAGTTTCCGTCAGGCCTTGAGCCGTTGCCTGCTGCCCTCGCCACCCTGCTGATCCTGATCTTCGGTGGGCCCATGGCGGCTCAGGCCGGGACCCGTTCGCTCGAGAGTGTGCGCCTGCACGAGTCGCCGGAGTACACGCGGGTGGTCTTCGACGTCACCGGCAGGATCAGCTACAACCTCTTCACCCTGGACAATCCCAGACGGGTGGTCATCGATCTGGCGGACACCGCGGCCGTCGCGGGCTTCGATCCGGGAGTGGCGAGTCACGGAAAAAGGGTAAAGGGAATCCGCGGCTCGGTGCGGGGCAGCGGCTATCGGATCGTGCTCGACGTGAACGGTGCGCTCACGCCCAAGGCCTTCACCCTCGACCCGGTGGAACCGTATGGACACCGGCTGGTGGTCGATCTCTACTCCAACATCCGCTCGAAGCGGCCGACCACGATGCCGAAACCCGAGGGTAAGCGGGACATCGTCGTCGCCGTCGATGCGGGTCACGGCGGCGAGGATCCGGGCGCGCTGGGACCGCGTGGTGTCCGGGAGAAGGACGTGGTCATGCAGATCGCGCGGCGCCTTCAGCGTAAGCTGAACGGGGCGGAGGGTTACCGTGCGGTCATGGTGCGCACCGGCGACTACTACCTGGCGCACCGCAAACGCACGCAGGCCGCTCGCGAGAATGAGGCACACCTGTTCGTGTCGATCCACGCCGATGCCTTCAAGAGCCCGGAGGTGGTCGGCGCGTCGGTCTACGCCCTCTCGGACCGCGGTGCGTCATCCGAGACGGCCCGCTGGCTGGCGGCGAGCGAGAACGCCTCGGACCTGATGGGTGGCGTGGAGGAGGAGGTCGTCAGCGGCGAGCAGGAAGACTACCTTCTCAAGGCGATCCTGGAGGTGTCCATGGATGCCAACCGCTCCGCCAGCATCGAGGTGGGTCAGCGCATTCTCGAGCGTCTCGGCCGGGTCACCACGCTGCACAAGAAGCGGGTGGAGCAGGCTGGATTTCTGGTGCTGAAGTCACCGGACGTGCCGTCGATCCTGGTGGAGACCGGGTTCATCTCGAACCCGTCCGAGGCGGCGAGGCTGAGCTCCGCCGGGTATCAGGAGCGAGTCGCCGACGCGATCTTCGAAGGGATCCGCACCTACATGTCGATGCGGGCACCGGAAGGCACGCTGGTCGCGTGGCGTCGTGATCAGGGGGGCCAGCGCTACACGATCTCCCGCGGCGATACGCTGTCGGGCATAGCCGTCCGCTACGGCACGAGCGCGCGGCGGATCAAAGAGGTCAATGGCCTGTCGAGCGACCGGATCACGGTGGGTCAGATCATCACCATTCCCGCGGGCTGACGGCACGGCGATGGACGGACGGATCAGGCAGCTGTCCGATGTGGTGTCCAACCAGATCGCCGCCGGCGAGGTGGTGGAGCGGCCCGCATCGGTCGTCAAGGAGCTGATCGAGAATGCCCTGGACGCCGGTGCGCGGAACATCGACGTGAAGAGCGAGCTCGGCGGGGTCAAGCGGGTGCGGGTCACCGACGACGGCGCCGGCATTCATGCTGACGATCTGCCGCTGGCGGTGAGCCGGCACGCGACCAGCAAGATCTTCACGGCGGCGGACCTCGATGGCGTTGCGAGCCTCGGCTTCCGGGGTGAAGCACTGGCCAGCATGGCGTCCGTCGCCCGGCTGGCCATCACGTCCCGCCGGGTGGATTCGGCCCGGGCGATGCGAATCGAGATCGACGGCGGCCGCGAGATCGGTTTCGGGCCGGCCGCCCATCCGGTGGGCACCACCGTCGAGATCAGCGACCTCTTCTTCAACACGCCGGCGCGGCGCAAGTTTCTCAAAGCGGAGCGCACGGAGCAGGGTCACATCGACCGGGTGGTGCGCAGCGTCAGTCTCGCCCGGTTCGATGTGAGCTTCTCGCTGGACCAGAGCAGCGGCCGGCGGCTCAGCCTGCCGGCGGACGTACCCGAACGCCGGTTGGCGCGCGTCCTCTCTGATGAGTTCGTGACCCGTTCGATTGCCATCGACGAGGCGGCACCCGGCATCCGGCTGTCCGGCTGGGTCGGGCTGCCGACCCTGGCGCGCAGCCAGACGGACCAGCAGTACTTCTTCGTGAACGGGCGCATGGTACGGGACAAGCTGGTGGCCCATGCCATCCGGCAGGCCTATCGCGACGTGCTCTTCCACGGCCGGCATCCCGTCTTCGTGCTCTATCTGGAGGTGCCTGCCACGGCGGTGGACGTGAACGTGCACCCGACCAAGCACGAGGTGCGCTTCCGGGACGCACGCGACGTGCACGACTTCGTGTTCGGCAAGCTCAACCGCGTTCTGCGCGACGTGCGGCCGGACTCGGTGGCCGCACCGGTGGCGCCCCGGGCGCGGGGCGGCGGGTCCGGCTACCGGGAGACCGGAGGCGCGCCGTTGCAGCCGGCGCTCGCGCTGCACGAATCCGCCACGGCGATGAGCGAGCGGCAGGACCACCCGCCCGCGCAGGTTGCGGAGCCGACGGGTGCCGCGCCGCCCCTCGGCTATGCGCTCGCGCAGCTGCACGGCGTCTACATTCTGGCTCAGAATGCCGAAGGCCTCGTGGTGGTGGACATGCACGCGGCCCACGAGCGCATCACCTACGAGAAGCTGAAGGCGGCTGCTGCCGGCGGCGCCATTCCCCGCCAGCAGCTTCTGGTCCCGGAGGTCCTGAACGTGTCAGAGGCGGACGCGGAGCGGGTGGAGGCGCTTGGCGCCAGCCTCGAAGCGCTGGGTCTGGTGATCGAGCGCAGTGGCGCGCAGGCGGTGACCATCCGCGAGGTGCCGGCGCTGCTGGCGGCGGATGCGGCCGCGCTCGTGCGCGACGTGCTGGCCGACGTGGGCGAGCTCGGCAGCAGCCAGCGCCTGGACGCGGCCCAGGAGACGCTGCTCGCCACCATGGCGTGTCACGGTTCGGTGCGAGCCAATCGTCAGCTCACGATTGTGGAGATGAACGCGCTCCTCCGGGAAATGGAGTGCACCCCGAATGCGGGGCAGTGCAATCACGGCCGTCCCACCTACATGGTCCAGAGCATGGATGACCTGGACGCGCTTTTCCTGCGGGGGCAATAGCATGGACGGCGATCGCCTGATCGTCGCGCTCACCGGACCGACCGCCGCAGGCAAGACGGAAGCGGCCATGCTGCTCGCCGACCGCTACCCGGTCTCGCTGATCAGCCTCGACTCGGCCATGGTCTATCGCGGCATGGACATCGGCACCGCCAAACCCCCCCTGGAAGTGCTCGAGCGCTATCCGCACGCGCTGATCGACATACGGGACCCATGGGAGACCTACAGCGTCGCAGAGTTCGTGGCCGACGCGGACCGGGCGGTCGAGGCGGCGCTGGCGGCCGGCCGGTTACCCCTTCTGGTGGGCGGCAGCATGCTTTACCTGAAGGCCTTCCGGGAAGGCATTGCGCCGATGCCGGCGGCGGATGACCAGGTCCGGGCACGGCTCGAGGTAGAGGGGGAACGGCTTGGTACCCACGCCCTCCACGAGCGGCTGCAGCGGCTCGATCCGGAGGCCGCGGCCCGTATCCACCCGAACAACTTTCCCCGCATCCAGCGAGCGCTGGAGGTCCATGCGCTGACCGGACGGACCATTTCCTCTCACTGGCGGCAGGCCGCGGGCGTGGAAGAACGCCTCGGCGCCGCGTTGCTGGAATTCGGCATCGAGCCTGACAATCGGGCCGGGCTGCACCGCCGGATCGCCTGCCGCCTGGACGACATGCTCGAGCAGGGCCTGGTGGCCGAGGTGGCGGCACTCAAGCGGGTGGCGCGCATGCACCGGAACCTGCCATCCATGCGTGCGGTCGGGTACCGTCAGGTATGGGAGCATCTCGACGGTCTGACGGATGAGGCAGAGATGCGGGGGCGGATTCTGGCTGCGACCCGTCAGCTGGCGAGGCGCCAGCTCACCTGGATGCGCAGTTGGCCCCAGCTGCGCACCCTGAGCGGGGCAGGCGCTGCGGCTCTGGCGGACGAGGTCGTTGTCCTGTCGGGACTAAGCCGCTGAAAAGGCAGCTTTTTGCCTGGCCAGGACACCGCCCCGCGCATCTTGCAAAAGCCTGAGGGTGTGGCCATAGTGGCCGTAAATAACAAGGACCGCGGAATTGCGGGGCTTCCTCCTCAGCCCGCAGCCTCCGCACATACCAAGGAGCAGTCAATGTCAAAAGGGCATAGCTTACAAGACCCTTATTTGAACACGTTGCGCAAGGAGCGTATTCCGGTGTCCATCTATCTGGTCAACGGCATCAAGCTGCAGGGCCAGATCGAGTCTTTCGACCAGTTCGTCGTGCTGCTCAGGAACTCGGTGAGCCAGATGGTTTACAAACATGCCATCTCGACCGTGGTGCCTTCGCGCAACGTCCGACTGGCCAGCCCGGCCCAGTCCGAGGAGTCGTCCGCCGAAGCGGAGAAGGCCTGACACTTCTACCGACCCTGGCGGTCCAAAGGGGTGTCTGAACCGTTCAGGAGTTGTATTTGTTCTTCGATCGTCCGGAAGCGGGCCGCAAAGCGGTCGTCCTGCAGATCCATTTCAGAAACGCCGCCGAGGGTGCCCAGACCCGTGCGGAACGCGATGCCTCGTCCCTGAACGAGTGCGTCGAGCTTGCCCGCACGGCCGGTGTCGACGTCGTCGAGACCGTGACCGCCGTCCGGGACCACCCGCACCCGCGCTGGTTCGTCGGCAGCGGCAAGCTGGAGGAACT
>JASFLG010000237.1:0-6819 GCA_050118205.1 Pseudomonadales bacterium | reverse complement strand
GCCTCGACGGCGGACGGCTGAACATCGGCGCCTGCTCGCTCGGTGGCGCCCAGCGCTGCCTCGACGAGGCCACTGCCTATGTGAAGGAACGCCGACAGTTCGGCCGGGCCATCGCCGAGTTCCAGAACACCCAGTTCATGCTGGCGGACATGGCGACCGAGCTGGAGTCCGCACGCGCGCTGCTTTATCTGGCAGCGTTGAAGGTCACCGAAAACGCTCCTGACAAGACCCGTTTCGCCGCCATGGCTAAGCTCAAGGCCACCGACGCGGGATTCAGCGTCGCCAACGACGCGCTGCAGCTGCACGGTGGCTACGGGTACCTGATGGACTATCCCGTCGAGCGAATCCTCAGAGACCTGCGTGCGCACCAGATCCTGGAAGGCACGAACCAGATCATGCGCATGATCATCGGTCGCGACCTGCTCGCCTAGGGAATCTGACTCCCTAGCCCACCTGCCAGGCGGAGCCGCCGTCCACCTTGAGCACCGCGCCGGTGGTGTAGCTCGACGCGTCGGAGGCGAAGTACAGGGCCGCACCGATTACCTCTTCCGGCTGGCCACCGCGCTGGAGCGGGATGTTCACCTTCGCGTTCTTCTCGAACGCCTCCATGTCCCAGGCCTTGCTTATGTCGGTCAGAAACGGGCCCGGCATGATGCAGTTGACCCGCACCTTCGGGGCATAGGCGCGGGCCAGGCCCTTGGTCAGGGCGTGCAACCCCGCCTTGGCCATGCCGTATGGCAGCTCGTTCGGCGTTGGGGTGACCGCCGCCGTGCTGCTCACGTTGATGATCGACCCGCCATTTCCCGCCGCCATCTTCTCACCGGCCAGCGCCGACAGCCGGAACGGACCCTTCATGTTCACGTCGAGAACCTTGTCGTAGAGCGCTTCGGTCACCGAAGCGAGCGACTCGTAGAGCGGCGACATGCCCGCATTGTTCATGAGGATGTCCAGACGGCCGAAGCGCTCCTCGGTCAGGGCGAGCAGACGTTCGTTGGCCTCCCAGTCGCCAGCATGATACTGCACGCCCATGGCCGCGCGTCCCGTATCCGACTCTATCTCCGACGCTGCCTCCTCGCAGTTTTCGAGCTTGCGGCTGGCGATGACCACATTCGCGCCCGCTTCGGCGAACGCATGCGCCACCGCTTTGCCGATGCCGCGGCTGCCGCCCGTGACGATGGCGACCCGTCCGTCCAGATCGAAGTACTTCTTGAGGTCCATGCTACTGCTCCAACGGTGGTTTCTTACCGAGGCCACGGATCAGCTCCATGCCCGCCGGGTCCACAGCCATGTCGTGGACGATGTAGTTCTGCGCGTGGGCCAGCTGCTGCAGGGACATGGCCGCCCTCAGCGCATTGTAGTAACCCTGGGCATCCTGCATCTGGTTGACGGACTCTTTGGCGGTCTTCAGCCCCATCATCGGCTGCATGGCGATCTCCTCCGCCAGGGCCATGGTCTCCTCGGTGAGCTTCTCCCGCGGCACGACCCGGTTGACCATGCCGAGCTCACGGGCCACCCGGGCGGTGATCGCCCGGCCCGTAAAGAGCATCTCCTTGGCCTTGCGTACACCGACCTCCCACGGATGGCCGAAGTACTCCACCCCATTGGCACCGAACGCGACGACCGGGTCCGAGAACGTAGCATCTTCGCTGGCAACGACCAGGTCGCAAGGCCAGACCAGCATGAGCCCACCGGCGATCACCTTGCCCTGCACCTCCGCGATGAGCACCTTCGGAATGTTCCGCCAGCGCCAGCACAGGCCGAAGTAAACCTCCTCCTCCCGGGCCCAGTGGCCTTCCATGCCCGGCGCATTGAAACCGCCCCACTGACCGATGGCGTGCTCCGAGAGCGGAAACCGGCCGCCCTCCAGGTCGTGACCCGAGGAGAAGTGTCGTCCTGCCGCCGCCAGCACGATGACCCGCACGTCGTCGTCGGCGACGGCCCGGTCGAAGGCCGCATTCAGCTCGTAGAGCAGCTGGTAGTTCTGGGCGTTGGCCTTGTCCGGGCGATTGAGGGTCACGCGCGCAATGCGCTCTCCGACCTTTTCGTACAGCACCGCCGCACTGTCTGCCTTCGCATTCCCCGCCGCCCGTGAATCCTTATCCATGGTGGCCCCGCCACCGTCCGTTCGTGGTGCGTCACTCATGAAGAGCATCCCGATTCCCCTGTGACCCACCAGTGTAGCCCGCGTGCGCGCTCCACCGGAAGTGCGGCCACCGGCCGCACCGGCGTACACTCCTGCACTGCGTCACCCAGTACACTGTCGGCCGGGGAGGTACCGATGTCCCGACGCATCTCATTCCATCGCTGTGTGGCGACCCTCTGGGTGGCTTGTCAGCTTGCCGCCGCTCCGGCGCTGGCCTCGGAAGCTCCGGGCGCGGCAAACCGCAAAGCGCTGTCCGGACTGCCCGACAACCGCATCGTTGCGTTTGCAGACGTGCACGGCGGCGCTGCCGAGCTGCGCAGCCTGCTCGAAGCCCTGGGCCTGATCGACGCCGCCGGCGACTGGCAGGGCGGGCGCACGCGTCTGGTGAGCCTCGGAGATCTTCTCGATCGCGGACCGGATTCGCGGCAGGTGATGGACCTGCTCATGAGGTTGGAGACAGAGGCCGCCGCCGCGGGCGGCAGCATGCAGCTCGTGCTCGGCAACCACGAGATCATGAACCTGACCGGCGATCTGCGTTACGTGAGCGCCGCCGAGTATGCCGCCTTCGCACCCGACGAGGACCCCGCAGTTCGTGCCCGGGCGAAGGCGGCGTTCATCGAGCGCGCCCGGGCCGAAGCACAGCGCAGCGCCACCGCGGATGGGGACACCGGGGTCCAGGTGGCCGAGCCCGGCCCCGAGGACCCGGAGGCGGCCTTCGAACGGCGTTTTCCGCCCGGCTTCTTTGCCCACCGCGCCGCCTTCGCGCCCGACGGCAGATATGGGCGCTGGCTGCTTTCCCGGCCGCAGATTCTGATCCTCGACCGGATCGCCTTCGTCCATGGCGGCCTCTCCGATGCTTTCGTACGCACCTCTATCCCGGACTACAACATCCGCGCCGGCGAGGAGCTGCGGGCGCTGCTCGACCTCGGCACCGCGCTGGTGGCCGAGGGGCGCCTCATGCCCTGGCAGGACCTGCTGACGGCCGCGCCCGCGAGCCCCGACACCGCCCTGCCCGACGATTTCCTGGCCCTGCGGCACGCTTTCGAGTTTGCCGACGACGGTCCCACCTGGTACCGCGGCACCGCGGCCTGCCACCCCCTCATTGAACGCCCCCGTTTCGACGCCATGCTGGCCGCCCAGCCCGTCGACAGGGTCGTGATGGGCCACACCCCGACGTTCCCGCGGGTGGTGCAGACGCGATTCGAGGGTCGTGCCGTGCTCGCCGACACGGGGATGTACGAGGCCTACTACCACGGCCGACCCAGCGCGGTGGTGTTCGGTGCGGGCGAGATGCGCACGCTAACGCTGGGCAAGGACGGCGTCCTCCGAGCGGAGCGTTCGCGCCCGGCAGTGGACGTGCGTGCCGAAGGCGACGAGGCGATCCTCGCCGCCCTCCGACGGACGCTCGCCGGGCGCGCCCCACCGGAGGATGACGGTCCTCTGGTGCTGAACGCCGGCGGGCGCCGTCTGCTTGCGCGTTATCACTCCGAGCGACGCAACGTCGTTCAGAAGCGACTCGCGGCCCAGGCACTGGACCATCTGCTCGGACTCGGCCTGGTTGCGCCCGTGGTGGCTCGCGAAGGCAGTGGAAACGGCACCTTCGAGGTGATGCCGGCCGCCGCCTTCAGCGAGGCCGAGCGGGTCAGCGCCGGACGCTACCGTCCCAACTGGTGCGACGGCGGAAGCGACTATGACCTGATGTACGCCCTCGATGCCCTGCTCGGCATGGACACCCGCAGCGCCGACAACGTCCATTACGATCCCGCTACCTGGCTGATCTACCTCACCGGACAGGACGTGGCCTTCCCCACCTGGCGCCGGCTGCCACGCTACCTGGAGAACCGTCCGGTGACGCTTCCGCCGGCGCTCGCCGAGCGGCTTGCCAACCTGACCGCCGAGCAGCTAGAAGAAGCCCTGGGAGAGTATCTCGGCGACCGGCAACTGCACGCGGTGCTGGGCCGACGAGACCGGATCCTCTCCGACTGGCAGGTGGCCGAGTGAGCAAGAAACCCAAGGGAGACACCATGAGGAAATCGAGCCGGCTTTCCGCGCCGGTGGTAGTGATTACGCTCTACTACGGCGCCGCCATCGGCCTCTTTTACTTCGCAAGCTACTGGTTTCCAAGCGTCGCACCCTACATGCCGGTCGGCGGAATCGAAGCGCTCATCGACCGCGGCGCGGACACCTTCCGGGACATGGAGGTGCTGAGCTCCACCGTTTTCCGCAAGACCTCGGCCCCCAGCCTGGCGCTGGCCATGGTCTCGGCAACCGTGCTCATGGTGCCCATTTCCTGGGTGTACTTCATCACCACCCGTGACAGCCGGATCAACCGGTCTTTCGCTCAGACCATGCTCATCCTGCCGATCATCGTCGCCGCGATCGCCAACATCGTGCAGAACAGCATCCCGCTCGCCTTCAGCCTCGCCGGCATCGTCGCCGCGGTGCGTTTCCGCTTCACCCTCACGGACCCGTCGCACACCCTGTACATATTCGCGGCCATCACCATCGGCCTCGGCGCCGGGATTGCCGCCGTCGGCGTCTCCCTGCTCATCTCGATCGCTTTCGTGTACCTCACCCTGGTGCTGTGGCGCCTCGACTACGGGCGCGATCTGAACACGCCCTTCTACTCGTTTCTCACCGGACGGGACTACGGCAAGGACGACGACACAACGGTATGACCGGCAGGGGCACCGGATTCCGCGCCGGCCGTATCTGCGCCTGTCTCGTCCCGTGGGTGTGCGCCGTGCTGTCCGCCTGCGCGGAACCGCACGAAGCGGCCGAGCCATTCCGCCTCGCCGGGCACCGCTACGACTCGGTTCACGTCCGGCACCTCAAGCTGCCCAAGGTGCTCCGGGAGATCTCGGGCCTGACGCTCGAAGACGGCCGTGCGCTCACGCACAACGACGAGCGGGGCATCATCTACCGGATCGACTACGAGGCGGGTCGCGTGGTGAGCCGGTTTTCCATGGATGATGGGGTCAAGGGCGACTTCGAGGGAATTGCGGTGGCAGACGGCCGGCTGTATCTCGTCACCAGCCGCGGCGAGATATTCGAGACCCGACCGGGCGGCGATGACGAGCAGGTTCCCTATGTCCGCCATGCCGAGCAACTCGACTGCGAGGTCGAAGGCCTCACCTTCGATCCCCGCCGCCGGATGCTGCTCGTTGCCTGCAAGAACCTGCCCGGCAAGAGAAGGGATATCGTCCTCCATGCCTGGGATCCCGAGCGCCGGGCCTACGACCCGTCGCCTATCCTGTTGCTGGAGGCATCACGGTTGAAGGACTTTCTCGACACCCTGAAGCTGTCTGGTGACCCCATCGAGAAAGTACAGCCCACCGGCATCACCATCGCGCGCAACGGCAACCTGGTCCTCGTCGCTGCCCGCCAGTACCTGCTGCTAGAATTGACGCCGGAGGGAGATCCGGTAGCAGCCGTGCGCCTCGATCCGGCCGTTCAACGGCAGGCCGAGGGTATTGCGATCGACCGGCAGGGACGCCTGCTCGTCGGCAGCGAGGGCGACGGCAAGGGCGACCGGAAGACGCGAGGAGTCCTGAGCATCTATGAACCCGTCGACTGACAACCGGATGACGCTGCTGCTCGTCCACGGCCGCGGCGTACAGCCCGATTCGCAGGAGCTGGAGGCGCACTGGCTGCGGGCGCTCTCGCACGCTCTGTCCCGGGATCACGGGGTCGACCTCACGGACGTCAGTTGCCGGATGCTCTACTACGGCGATCTGACCAACGAGCTGGACCCGGCGGCAAGCAGGTTCGATCCGGTGCTCGACAGCGCCGACCGTCAGAACGCATTCGAGCGTCTTGCTGCGCTGAAGGGCAAGCAGTTCCGTCGTGCAGGCTACGAGGCCGTTCCCGGCCACACGCCCCTCAAGGAGTTCCTTGCCGATCTCGGCGCGCCTGCGAGCAGGCTGCTCGGTCTCAGCAGCCGGCGTCTCGCACACTTCTATCCGGAGCTCGCCGCGTACTGGAGCAACGAATCCCTTGCCCGGGAGGTCCGCAGCCGTATCGTCGAGCCCCTGGTCGAGGCGCTGCACCGCGGCGATCACATCATGGTGCTCTCCCACTGCATCGGCAGCGTCTTCTGCTACGACGCGTTCTGGGAAGCCAGTCAGGCATCCACGGATGTCCGCCAACGCTTGCACAGCTGGGTGACCCTCGGATCACCGTTGGCCGACGACGACGTGCGCAGGCGTCTGGGCGGGCACCCGAAAGGCTTTCCGAACCTGATTCTGAACTGGTTCAACGTGGCGGCGGAGGACGATCCGGTCTGTCACGATGAGACGATGGCCAACGACTTCCGCGACATGCTCCGCGAGCGGCACATCAGCCGGATCGAGGACTATCACATCTACAACCTGACGGAGCGCTACGGCACATCCGATCCGCACGACGTCCTTGGCTACCTGATCCATCCCAGAATGGCAGCGCTCCTCGCCGCCTGGATCACTGCACGTCGCGGCACTTGAGCTCCCTGGCCCGCCGGTCGGGGTCCTGAACGATCTCGTAGTAGCCGTCGATGAAGTCCAGCGCCAGCCGCCGGGTCCGGTCGCTGAGCCCGGGCTCGTCCGCGATGAGCGCATCGATCGCGGGACGGGACGTAACCGTGCGGGCCACCGCCGCATCCAGATAGGCCGGCGGGCGACAGAATCCACGATACCGCC
>JASFLG010000236.1:0-6850 GCA_050118205.1 Pseudomonadales bacterium | reverse complement strand
TCTCCACGGATCCGTTGCGAGTTCCTTGTCCGTGACGAGGACGGCGATCAGCGGCGCGTCCACGTCATCTTCGATACGCGGGATGGCCTGCTGGTGCCCGCGCGCCTGCGAATCGGGGGGTTACTCCGCGGCACGATCAGGCTCCGGAAGGCGGAACCGCCCGCAACCCTGGTTCGATCGTCCATGCCGTGACCGTCAGACGCGCAGACAGAACAGTCTGCACCAGCAGCGAACACGGCGCACGCCACAGACATACACACGCACCGTTCTGAACCGGGCGAGCGACGCTCACCAACGAACAGCTCGAACGGAGCAGGCCATCAAGCGCATGCCCCGTCATCCAACTGCAGGCTCAGCTGGGATGCAGTTTTACCTGTCTGTGCCTCGCCTCGCTGATGGCGCCTGGGTCTGCTGGTCTTTTCCTGCCTGGTCGGACGCTGCCTTGGAGGCTCAGTGGGCCGGATAGAGCTCGGCCAGAAAGTTCTCGATGGCCTGGAAGCAGCGCTTGTCTGCAATCTCGGAGTAGGCCACCCCCATCGCAGGGTCGTTCGCGGTGGGGCTGGTGAACGCGTGCAGCGTGTTGCCGTAACCATGGATCTGCCAGTCCGCGCCGGCTTTGCTCATCTCCTCAGCGAAGGCCACCACGTCGGAAGGGGTGGCCATGGGGTCGTCCCACCCGTGCAGGGCCAGCACCTTCGCGGTGATGTTCCTGGTCTCAGGAGGCGGCGCGAAGATCCCGTGGATGGAGATGGCACCATCGATGTCGGCGCCGCTGCGCGCCAGATCCAGCGCCGCGAGCCCACCAAAGCAGAATCCCATGATCGCCGTGCGGCCCTCGTCCACCATGTCCTGATTGCGCAGCACATCGAGAGCAACCGCGAGGCGTCTGAGCAGCCGGCTGCGGTCGTCGAGGAACGGCTGCATGAGCGCCGCGTTCTCCTCGGGGTCGGCGCCGAGTATCCCCGCGCCGTAGACGTCGATGGCGAAACCCACGTACCCGCGGGCGGCGAGCCAGACCGCCTTCTCGTCCTCGAACTGACCGCGCCCCGCCCAGGCGTGCGCGACCATGACACCGGGCCGCCGGCCTCCCGCCGGGTCCCAGGCCAGCATTCCCCGGAGCTCGACATCGCCGTCGGAGTATTCGACCGCCTGTGTTTCCACCGCCATGTTCTGCCTCCTCCTCTGGTGACTGAGTCAGGCATTAGACCAGCAGACGCAGGACGGGGCCAGACGCCGATCAGCCGGCCAGGTAGAGCAGCTGGCCCTGCCGGTCGCGATGGCACTCGGCATCGCCGGCGTGACGCAGGTGCTCGAGATGCGCATAGGTTTCGCTCTCTGCCATCGCGCCCCAGCTTCGCGGCCGGAACAGCCGACGGGAGAACTCGGCCACCGTGGCGGGGCGACCGAACTCCCGGGAGATCTGCCGGATGCGCTCCAGCCGCTCGAAGTGGTGTGCCTTGATCGCTTCCGCACGACCTCTGAGATCGGTGAAAGGATGGCCATGGGCGGGCAGCACCTGGGTGATGCCGGGCAGCTCCCCAACCCGGTCCAGGGAGTAAAAGAACGACAGCAGCGGATCCGCGGACGATGAGATGCCGGAGATGTGCGGCGTGATGGTCGGCAGCACGTGATCACCGGCGATGAAGACGCCCGCTTCCGGGTCGTGCAGGCAGAAGTGGTCGGGCGTGTGGCCGGGGGTGTGCAGCACGAACATCTCCCGTCCGGCCAGCTCGATCAGGTCTCCCTGCTCTACCGGGTGGGTGACCTCCGGCACGTTCATCCCCCGGCCGAGCATACGCATCACCCCGTGAAGCAGGCGCCGTGAAATCGGCGGGCCCGGCGTCCGTCCACCCCAGGGGGAGGCGCCGCCCCACCAGCCGCCCATGCTCGAGGCGTGTGTGTGGGTACCGTGATCGTGTGCGCCCGCGCCATCGGCCACGTCGGCATCGCCATCCTCGTCCCCATGCTCTCGTGCCCGCGCCGCAGCCAGGTCGTCCACCGAGACTTCCGGCTCGTTGTCGATGATCGATCGGGCGAGTCCGAACCGGAACGTGCGGTGCGCCACGACCCTGGCACCGTGCTCCTTAACGAAGCGCTGAGCGCCACCGAAGTGGTCGGGATGGGAGTGGGTCACGAGTACGGTGTGCACGTCCCTGGGTTTCAGGTCGGCCTGCCGCAGCCGATCCTGTATCGCCTGCCAGGTCCATGGCCCGGGCAGTCCGGGATCGATCACCGCGGCGCCCCGATCGTCCAGCAGCGCGTACATGTTCACGTGCCCGAGACCCGGCATGCGGATCGGCAACTGCATGCGCAGAACGTTGGGCGCTACCTCGGTGACTTCTGTGCCCGCGACCTCCTGTTCCTGCCGGTGCGCCATGATCTTTCCCGCTCTGCCGATACGATGGCGTCTAGTCTAGCGCACGGCCCACCGTCGGCCGCCAGGGACCCTCTACGGAGTGCCACCGCGCCTCGTGCGACCAGGGTGGCAGGGTCACGCATACCGCCGTCAGCGGCATATCGCCCACCGTCCGGAACTGAAAAGCCGTTCCCGCCGGCAGGGTGATCGCGACCCCTTCGTGCACATCGATGGTCTCTTCCCGATCTCCGGCGGATCGCCAGAGCTCTCCACGGCCCCCAAGAAAGTACCAGGTCTCAGCCACCCGCTCGTGCACGATGGTGCTGGAAGTCTGTCCCGCCGGGAGGGTCACGTGCACCATGCTGGCGCCGTCGTCGCCAACGAGCCGGGCCACCGTGGAACCATCCGGCGCCGGCTCGCGCGGGGCGTCGTCGAGATGGCCTGTCTGAAAGGACCCCTTGTCCATTGCCGCAACCCGTATGCTCGTTTCGCACAGGATAGCCGCCTCGATGCACACACGTCCGCAAGCCGGTACCCTGACGCCGATGGCGGAGACCGCCCAGGGGGGCGGTGCACTCGCCCGGGAGACAGGCCATGCCGCACACCATCGAACCGGCCACCAGCGGCCGCGCCAGGTGCCGCGCGTGCGGCACCCGCATTGCGAAGGGTGCCCTGCGTTTCGGCGAGCGACTCGCGAATCCCTTCGGCGACGAGGGCTCGGAAACCACGCACTGGTACCACCCTCGCTGCGGCGCCTACCGGCGACCGGCTTCGTTCTCGGAAGCACTGGCAAGCTGCGAAGGAGCGATACCGGAGCGGGCGGCGCTCGAGGCCGCGGCCGCCTTCGGCATCGCACATCGGCGCGTTGAGCGAATCAATGGCGTCGAACGGGCGCCGAGCGGGCGTGCCCGCTGTCGCCAGTGCCGGGAGACCATCGATCGCGGCGACTGGCGGATCGGCCTCGTCTTCTTCGAGGAGGGCATGACCCACCCGGCAGGGTATATTCACGCGGCGTGTGCGGCGGACTATTTGGAGACCACCGACCTGCTCGACCGGCTGCAGCACTTCGGCCCCGACCTCTCGGCGGACGATCTCGCCGAGCTCGCCGCTCTGCTCAACTGATCCCGCGACCATCTAAGGAGAGTACCGTGAACGTTCGTATTCCCGCCGCATTGCTCCTGCTGCTTCCACTCATCGCCCTGGGCCGGGAAGCGGACCCGCTCGACGCATTTCCACCACCGCAGGATGGTACGACCCGATACGTGATCCAGCTGCCCGCGCTCGACGGCGATGAAGCTGCCTTCCGCGTCGAGCTCGTTGCCGGTCGTGTCATGTCTACGGATGGTGTGAATCAGATGCGCATGGACACTGCGTTCGAGACGCGCAATCTGGAAGGCTGGGGCTACGCCTACTACGAGATGACCGGCTCCGGCCGCACGATCAGCACCCGGATGGCGCCTGCAGAAGGCGCCGCCGGGGTGGAGCGCTTCGTAGGCGGGTCACCGGTGATCGTCCGCTACTCGAGCCGGTTGCCCATCGTCGCGTACGTACCGGACGGGTTCGAAGTGCAATACCGGGTCTGGGCAGCTGCCGACAATTTCATCGTCGCCCATCCGGGGTAAGGGTACGGCTGAAGAAGGCCAGAACCCGGGTCCACGCGTCTTCGCTCGCCGTCTCCCGATAGCGCTCGGGATTCGGAAAGTTCTGAAAGGCGTGCCCTGCTCCGCCGTAGCGATGAAACGTGTGCTGCACACCGGCGGCAGTCAGCGCCGCGTCCAGATCATCGACATCCTCCGGTGAAGGGTTCTGATCCTCGTTGCCGAAGAATCCCATCACCGGGCATCCGATGTTGTCCGCGAGAGAGATCGCCGTCGGGTTCCCCTCACCGAGGGCCAGCTTGATACGGCCGCCGTAGAAGATGGCGCACGCCGCCACATCGAGGTGCGCCGCACCCAGCCATGCGACACGCCCGCCCCAGCAGTGGCCCACGATACCGATGCGCGCCGCATCCACGTCCGGCTCGTCGGCCAGCAGGGCCCAGGCGGCCTGAAGGTCTGCCACCGTCCAGTCGTCGCGACTGGCCCGAGCCTTGTCCGCCATCTCCGCATCCTTCGGCCACCAGTGAAAGATGAAGGGCGCCGCTACCACGAAACCGGCGGCAGCGAACCGCTCGCCTGCGGCGAGCGTGAACGTGTCATTTTCGAGACCCGCGTGCCCGACCGGGATGTGCTGTGCCAGGATCAGCCCCGGGTGCGGCCCGGCGCCGTCGGGACGGAACAGGAACACCTCCATCGGTGACGATCCCGTGCCCGGCGCGCTGACGGACACGGTGCGGACCTCATGCATGATCGTTGCCCGTCTAAGGTAGAGGAGCGTTCAGACTGAGCATCGCGCCGCCGGGCAGCGGGGCGAAGCTGACGGTAACCGAGGGGGCGTGGCCCGATTCCAGAAAGGCGTGGTACATGAAGCGGGCGATGAAGCTACCGATGGCGTAGCCTGCCAGCGTGTCCGACGGGTAGTGCTCGCCCGCCTCGATCCGTGCCCACCCGGTCGCGGCAGCCGTGCCATACAGGCCGACGTTGGTCACGAGTCGCGTCCAGCCCGGCATGTCCACATAGGAGAGGTTGCCCACCGCCATGTTGACGGACGTGCTGGCCAGCGACGTGTGTCCGGAAGGAAGGCTCCGGTCGTTGCTCCCGTCCGGCCGCTCCCGGCCTGTGATCTGCTTGAGCCCATCGACGATGTACCGGTCTATCATCAGGGCGCTCCCGCCGACCAGAAACCCGCTCGCCCGGCTCTTCAACGAGTCGCTCGGCGCCAGCAGGGCGGTCACTACGTAGCTCGCCGTTGCAACGTCACGCAGCGTATCGCTCGAGCTTTTCGCATGCGAACCGAATACCGGCGCGTTGTCCACGGCCCAGTCCGAGACCTCGTCATCCAGGTCCGTGACGCCGAACACCAGCGCGCCGGCCGCGGGAATCCAGGTGTTCGGATTGCGGGCCGCCTTGACCGCCGACTCTGCAAGGCGTTTGCCGTCCGGCCAGCTCACGCCGGCGCCCCAGTACCCCTTGTCCGTCAGCCCGGCGCACCCCCCACAGAACAGGAGCGCCAGCGCCAGAGTGGCGATTGCGTGCAACCGGTGTCGCCTGATCGTCGTGTGCGCCGGAAATGCTCTGATGCCCATCTCAACGACCCCCTTACGCCAACGGCTGCACGAGCCAATGTAGCGGATCGATCGGAGCTTTGGTACCGCGCAGACAAAGGGGCAGGCCCACCCGCGCTTTCCAGGTGACATTACCCCGGTCGATTCGCCCGGCGATCGTGTATGACTCACCGTGAGGATCCACTAAGCTGTCCGCGAACGTCAGTGGAACTCAACCGATGCCCGAATCCAGGCCCTCGGTCACCCGCGTTTATCAGAACCACCACCTGGACTCGACCCGATGGGAAGGGTACCGCCCGCGGGATGGCGACGTGATCGTCACCACGTCCTACAAGGCCGGCACGACCTTCACGCAGAGCATCCTCATGAGCATGATCTGCGGCCGCGTAGATGACCTGGACCGCCAGGAGCTGTCACCGTGGGTGGACGCCCGCATGGTGCCCGAGACACCGGCGCAGATCTTTGCCGCCCTGGATACACAGACACACCAGCGCTTCATCAAGTCGCACCTGGCTCTCGACGGGCTGCCCTATTTCGACAACGTCCACTACCTGATCGTCGCCCGCGATCCCCGGGACGTTTTCATGTCGCTCGCCAACCACTACCGCAACTACACGGACTTCGCCTACGGCCTGTTCAACGACGGCAGGCAGAACGGGGACCCGCTGCCCAGATTCGAATCCGACCTGGAGAAGCTGTGGCGAAACTGGATCACCCGCGGCTGGTTCGAGTGGGAAACCGAGGGCTATCCCTTCTGGGGCAACATGCATCATATCCAGACGTACTGGGCATTCCGGCAACTGCCGAATCTGCACTTTCTGAACTACGCGGACATGATCGCCGACCTGCCCGGCACCATCCGCCGCATCGCGGCGTGGATCGATTTCCCGGTGACGGACGCCGATGTCGAGCGCGTCGCTGCGGAGGTCAACTTCGAGAGCATGAAGAAAAAGGCCATCGAGGAGGACGCGAAAGCATCACCGGATGGTCCGCGGTTCTTTGCCGGCGGCAACGCCGCCTTCATCAATAAGGGTACCAACGGTCGATGGCGCAACGTGCTGACCGAGGACGATCTCGCCCTGTACGAGGATGCCAAGGCACGGGTGCTGGATCCGGCATGCGCGGCCTGGCTCGAGAACGGAGGCACGGCCTGACGACGGGCAACTGGCGCCTGCCGGCCGGCACCGACCTCCGGCCAATCCGGCTCGCCGGCGCTGAGCGCTACTGAATCCGCTCGCTGCCGCTCGGATCGATGCCGAGGGCACGCAGTTGCCGTTCGACCGCCGGGTCCCGGGTGTCCAGCCAGCGCTGGTAGAGCGCCAGCACGTCGG
>JASFLG010000235.1:0-6863 GCA_050118205.1 Pseudomonadales bacterium | reverse complement strand
GAGTAGAATTCCGGCCCCTGGAGCTGCAGGTGCTCATAGAGCCTGTTGCGCAGATCGAAGGCTGCATTCACCCCGATCCGGCGCATGGCCACGCGATACGCCACGGTGACCAGCATCTGCAGCGCCACGCAGACGACGATGGCAAGCGTCGGAAAGCGCAGGCTCTCGGTCGCCGCCGCCAGGTCGATGCCACCGTCGGCCAGCGACGCCTGGCCCCCGGCGATGCGGTCGATGCCCATCTTCACGAACAGCGGAATCAGCCCTTCGAAGGTACGGGCAGCGATCATCCCGAGCACGGCCAGCCAGAACGACCAGGCATAGCGCTTCAGATAAACCGTCAGCCGTAGCAGAGACCGCATGAACACTCCGAATGGAATACCGCGGGCCGGACCTTTCAGGCCCGGCCTCCCGACCCGGCCTCCAAGCCCGATCCCGAGCCCGTTACCGTGAACGTGTAGTGTTTTGTTGACCCGGACGGCGGGGCGGCGCGGGGAAAGGCGGCGCCGCCGGTAATCAGAACTGCCGATGCGGACCTATGATAACCCAGCCAGTTCGGGAGGCACCAGCACGGGGCCCCTAATCAGTGCCCTCCACCCGCCGGCGGTGGTCGCCGGACCGCTCGGCCTCGATGAACACGCGTCGGATGTTGGGATCCACGGCCTTGACCGAACGATTGAGCTCGGTGACCGCCGTCTCCACCTCGGATGAATCGATGCCGTCGACGAAATCCAGGCTCAACGTCACGATGACGTGGGACGGGCCCATGTGCAGCGTCGCCACCTCGTTCACGACCAGTATTCGCGGATCGGCGTCGACCACCGCGCGGATGGACTCGACGATCTCCGGCGCCGCCGACTCGCCGATGAGGAGACCTTTGGCTTCGAAGGCGAGCCAGGCGGCGGTTGCCCCGAGAATCACGCCGATCACGATGGATGCCGCGGCGTCGAACACCAGGTCGCCGGTCAGCTCGTAGAGCACGAGTCCGGCCACCGCCACCATCAGTCCGAGCAGGGCGGCGCTGTCTTCGAAGACCACCACGAACAGGCTCGGATCCTTGCCGCCACGCACGGCTGCAAGCACCGAAGCGCTACCGCGCGATTTGTTGAACTCCCGGAAGGCCACGAACAGGGCGCCACCCTCGAAGAGGATGGCAAACCCGAGCACCAGGTAGTTGACCATCAGATTCTCGAGCGGATCCGGGTGATCCAGATGGCTCCAGCCCTGGTACAGGGAGATGCCGGCGCCGAGCCCGAATATCAGAATCGCCACCACGAAGCTCCAGAAATACACCTCCTTGCCGTGGCCGAACGGAAAGTTCGCGTCCGGCGGCTTCTCTGCCTGCTTGAGGCCGTGGAGCAGCAGCACCTGGTTGCCCGTATCCACCAGGGAGTGAATGCCCTCGGAGAACATGGCAGCAGAGCCACTGACCGCCGCGGCGGCGAACTTGGTGATCGCGATCAGGGTGTTGCCGGCGAGCGCAGCATAGATGGCGATTCTGGACGATCCGGCGGCCACGACGACGTGCCGGAGTCAGCGCTTGCAGAGAACCAGGCTGCCAATGGAGTACCCGGCTCCAAAGGAGCAGATCACCCCATGCTCCCCGGCGGCAAGGTCCTCGTGGTGCAGGCAGAAGGCGATGATGGAGCCCGCGGAGGCCGTGTTGGCAAACTCATCCAGCACGATCGGCGCCTCCTCCGGTGCCGGATCCCGCCCCAGCAGGCGCCGGGTGATGAGCTGGTTCATGTTGATGTTGGCCTGGTGCAGCCACCAGCGGCGCACGTCCGCCACCTCGAGACCCACCGACTCGATCTGGGCGAGCAGGTGCTCGGCGGCCATGGGGCAGACCTCCTTGAAGACGCTGCGGCCGTTCTGGTGGAAGAGATTCTCGGCGCAGAACGGGTCAACGTCCTCGGCATAGGCCACGTAGCCGAAGTTGGAGCGGATGTTGTTGGAGTAAACGGTCTGGGAACGGCTGCCGAGCACGGCGTAGCTGTGCGCGGACGTGCAGGTCTCTGCGCGCTCGAGCACCATGGCAGTTGCAACGTCGCCGAAGATGAAGTGGCTGTCCCGGTCCCGATAGTTGACCTGGGGCGAGGTGAGCTCGGGATTGATGACCAGCACGCCCCGGGCGGAGCCTGCCGCGATCGCGTCGACGGCGCGCTGCAGGGCGAACGTCGCCGCCGAGCAGGCGACCAGCATGTCGAAGCCGGTGCCCCGGATGCCGAGCTCGCTCTGCACCTCGATGGCGATGGCGGGATAGGAGCGCTCCGTGTAGGCACAGGAGACGATGACCATGTCGATGTCGTCACCCGTCCTGCCCGCATTGGCAAGCGCGATGCGCGCCGCGTTCAGCGCCATCTCCGCCTGATGCGAGAGCGCCTCTTCCGGACGCCGCTGGATGCGCGGACGCATGCGGTCCACCTCGAGGATGCCGTCCTTCACGTAGGCGTAGCGCTGCCGGATGCCCGATGCCTTCTCGATGAACTCAGCACTCGACAGCGGCTTCTCGGCCAGCTCGCCGGCGGCAATCGCCGCGGCGTGGGCGTCGTTGTAGCCGGCGGCATAGGCGTTGTAGCTGGTTACCAGCTCCTCGTTGGTGATCACGTGCTCCGGCTTCCAGAGACCCGCACCGCTGATGACGACCTGGTTCATGCTCGTTCTTCTGCTCTCGTGTGGGGCTGCCACCCTCGGCCAGGCGTCAGGGCGTGGGTGGGTAACCGTCGTCGATGCCCTTCACAAATATGCCCACGGCATCGTGCGCGTGCAGGGATTCGTGGTGCTCGATGCGTACCCAGAAGTCCTGCAGCCGGTCGTCCGTGTCCAGCTGCTCCTTGAGCTTGCGGCCCGCGTCCTCCACGAACATGAGGTTCTGGCCGTTCAGGAGCGCGAAGGTCTGCTCGTCCTCCCGCTTCACCGCAGTCTGCACAGGCGTCTTCAGCGTCTGTTCCAGCGCGTCGATCAGATCCGTGATCGGAAAGTGCTCGATGCCGTCGGCCAGACGCACCAGAATCCGGGCGTCGCTACGCTGGCTGTGGGGCGTGGCGACGATCCCCTGCTCGGTGCCGAGCCAGGCGGCGACCTGCTCCACGGAGACCTTGCCGGACCCTCCGAAGTCGGCCGCGAACTGCTGCTGGATGAGCTGGCGCGCGAGCGCCGCCGACTGAGGGCAGGTGGACGAGTACTGCACGCCGATCGAAAGCTCCAGCGCTATCCGTCCGTCGTTGAGCTCGCCCCGGATCGACACGGGATAGGAGTTCCAGCCGGAGTTCTCGCTGACCAGCGCCTGGCGGCGCAGGTAGTAGTCGAAGTCGAACTGCACGAACGCGCGGGAGGACAGATCCCGGTGCGACTCCAGCATGCTGCGCAGCAGCAGCTTGAGCCCGGCGGTGGTCAGCGGGCGCGTCTCCGAATGCTCGTCGAGTATGAGGTAGAGCCGCGACATGTGAATGCCTTTGGCGCGCTCGTCGCCGAGGTTCACGTAGATCTGCACCCGCGACTGCACCTGACGGGTCTGGCCGCCGTCACGGATCAGAAGCGGCTGGCAGATCCCGCTCATGCCCACCCATTCCAGGGTGTTCTGCGGTATCGAGAGCTCGTGCCCGGAAACATCGGGCATGTTGTTGATGGCGACCAGATCCGCCTTGTTCATCTCGAACTACTCTTGGGCCGGCCCGGCATTGTAACCAATCGTAACGTCACGCGCCGCTCTCTGCTTCGCGAGCCGCGCGCTCGCGAGACAGCGACCCGCCGGCCTTGAAACCACGTCATCACAACCTTTTCAGCCCTTGAGGCTCTCCCGCTCGGCATCGGTGAGCTGGCGTGCCTCCTCCTCCAGCATGACGGGAATGCCGTCCCGGATCGGATAGGCGAGCCCACTCGCCCGGCACCACAGCTCGTCCAGATCCTTTTTGTAGGTCAGTGACGCCTTGCTCACCGGGCAGACCAGCAGCTCGAGCAGCCTTGAGTCCAATGCCATCTTCTGCGCTACCTCTGTGTACAGACCGGAGCTTACTGAAAAGGGTCCTTGAGAACGATCGTCTCCGAGCGGTCGGGGCCGGTGGAGATGATATCGATGGGGGCGCCCACGGTCTCTTCGATGCGTGCGAGGTAAGCCCGGGCATTGGCCGGCAGCGCGTCGTGCTGCTTGATACCCAGGGTGCTCGCCTGCCAGCCGGGCAGTGTCTCGTAAACCGGCTTCACGTCCGCGTAGTACTCGCTCGCGAAGCGGGCTACCCCGGCCAGACCGTCGGGCATCTCGTAGCCCGTGCAGATGCGGATCTCGCTGAGCCCGTCGAGCACGTCGAGCTTGGTCAGGCACAGTCCCGATATGCTGTTGATCTGCACGGCCTGGCGCAGCGCGACCGCGTCGAACCAGCCGCAACGACGGGGCCGGCCGGTGGTCGAGCCGAACTCGTTGCCGCGCTCGGCAAGCCTTGCACCCACCGAGTCGAAGAGCTCCGTGGGGAAGGGTCCCGACCCGACACGGGTGGCGTAGGCCTTGGTGATCCCGAGCACGTAATCCAGATAGCGTGGCCCGAAACCGCTGCCGACCGCCGTGCCGCCTGCGGTGGTGTTCGACGAGGTGACGAACGGATAGGTGCCGAGATCCACGTCGAGTAGCGCGCCCTGCGCGCCCTCGAAGAGGATCGACTTCCCCTGCTCGCGCAGCGCGTGCAGCATGGGCACGATGTCGGCGACCATGGGCTTGATCTCTTGTGCCACCTGCGCGCACTGATCGAGGGTCTGCTGGAAGTCGACGGGCGGCGCCTTGTAGTAGTTGGTGAGCATGAAGTTGTGATACTCCATGACCTCGGCGAGCTTGGCGGCAAAGCCCTGCCAGTAGAACATGTCGCCGAGACGCACCCCACGCCTGGCCACCTTGTCTTCGTAGGCAGGGCCGATGCCGCGCCCTGTGGTGCCGATCTTCTGCTCACCCCGGGCTTCCTCCCGGGCCAGGTCGAGCTTCACGTGGTAAGGCAGGATGAGCGGACAGGCGGGTGAGATGAACAATCGCTCCCGCACCGGCACCCCGCGCGCCTCGAGCGCCGCCACTTCGTCGAGCAGCGCGTTCGGCTCGAGCACCACGCCGTTGCCGATGAAGCACTGCACGTTGCGGCGCAGAATGCCGGAGGGCAGGAGGTGCAGCACGGTCTTCTCGCCCTGGATCACCAGCGTGTGCCCGGCGTTGTGTCCGCCCTGAAAGCGCACCACGGCGGTCACCTCTTCCGTCAGCAGGTCGACGATCTTGCCCTTGCCCTCGTCACCCCACTGGGTCCCGATGACGACTACGTTACGTCCCATGAAATCCACGCTCTCAACTTTCGCGGCGCCGCGCGCCGGCCTCAGGTAGCCGGGTCCAGGACCCAGCCGCCGTTTCGACTGTTCAGTACGCGGTTACAGCGCGCCGGACGGGTATCGTTCGACGACAGGGCCATAACCACTGCTTCACCTTCCGCCCGCAGCCGGCGGATCACCTCGGGCCGCCCGGGTGCCGCCTCCTGCCAGGGCACCCAGACTGCGTCCGGCTCCAGCGGCGGGCTCACGAGCTCGTTCAAGATCACATCGAAACCGGTGGCTGGTCGACCGCGTCCGAATGCCTGACCGATACCGTCGTAGCGACCACCACGCGCGACCGCCCGCCCCAGATCCGCATGATAGGCGGAGAACACCGGGCCGTTGTGATACCCGTAGCCGACCAGCTCCGCCACGTCGAAACGAAGCTCGAGGCCCGGCGCACCCGCGAGCACGAGATCGGCGAGGGCATCCAGCGCGTCCAGGGCTTCCAGCACGCCGGCAGACGCGCCGGCGAGCACGGCTCGCGCTTCCGCGAGCACCTCCCTTTCCCCCATGAGGCCCGGAAGGGCGACCAGAAGCTCGGCGCCAGCCACCCCCTCGAGCAGCCGGGCGATATCCGTCTCGGCCTTGCTCTGCACGGCGGTGAACAGCTCGACCTCCAGGCTCTCCGTCAGCTCGAGCGGCGCAACCAGGTTCTGATAGATTCCCATGTGGCCGAGCACCACGATCGGGTCCGGAATCCCCACGGTGTCGAGCACTTCCAGCATCAGCGCGATCACCTCGGCGTCCGCCTGCAGGGTGCTGGCGCCGAAGAGCTCGGCGCCAGCCTTGAGCGGCACGCGCGCATCGAGCGGCGAGACCGGGTTGGCGAACACCACGTTACCGGCGTAACACAGGCGCTGCACCCCCGACTCGGGGCGGCTGTGGGCGTCCACGCGTACCGCCTGCGCGGTCATGTCCGCGCGCACGCCGAGCAGCCGGCCGCTTCGCTGGTCCACGGTCTTCAGCGTCTGCAGATCCATGTCCGTACCGGCGCCCACCAGCAGCGCATCCAGATACTCCACCACGGGCGGATCGATGTACTCGAAGCCCCAGGCGCGGAACACGTCCAGCACCTTGCGCCTGGCGAGCTCGAGCGACCAGGCCCGGGGCGGCAGGAGCTCTTCCACCCCGGAGGGCAATCGCCAGTTGTGGTCAGTCATGGTCAGCCCGCTATCGGATGAGATACAGCAGCGCGGTCCCGGTCAGCATGCTGACAAGACCTACCACACGCATGGTGCGGTCCGGCACCCCTGCCAGCGACATGGCAACCCGACGGTAAGCGCGCGGGTGCAGGAACGGCATGATGCCTTCGATGACGAGCACCAGGCAGAGCGCGATAGCCAGTTCGTTCCACATCGTCAGCGCCCGCCCGCCGGTCGAGCCGGATCAGGAGCCTTCGTTGCTCTTGAGGTACTTGAAGAACTTGCTGTTCGGGTCGAGCACCAGAATGTCACTCTTGTCCCCGAAGACATTGGTGTAGGCATTGATGCTGCGGTAGAACTCGTAGAACTCCGGGTCCTGACTGA
>JASFLG010000234.1:0-6864 GCA_050118205.1 Pseudomonadales bacterium | reverse complement strand
GTACATGCCCTCGCGCACGGCCAGCGTGCGGAGCACGCCGGAGCGGGGGGCAAAGGGGGTGATCGTGCGGGTGACCCGTCGGCTGCGGCGCAGCTCGTCGATGGCGCTCTGTGGTACCTCCAGCGCCGCGAGTCGCTCGAGGGCGGCCCGGATCAGGCCGGGATTGTCCCGATTGAGCGCCAGCACCAGCTCTTCCTGAGCGTTCACCAGCGTCGGCGAGTAAAGCGCGAACAGCGGTTCTCCTTCGGTCACGGGATCGCCCTCGGCCTTGACCCCGAGCGACTCGATCCAACCCTCCACCCGGGGGTGGATGTGCACGAGCTGGTCCTCATCGAACGTGACATGACCCACGGTGCGGATCACCGGTGCGAACACTCCGCGCGCCACGGTCGCGGTGCGCACGCCCATGTTGTTCTCGACCGCGGGCGAGATCCGCACGACCCCGGCATCGTCACCATCGTCTTCGGCATACACCGGGATCAGGTCCATGCCCATGGGGGACTTGCCGGGCGCGTCGCGGCGGTAGTCGGGGTCCATGGGTGCCACCCAGTAGAGCGGCTTCCTCCCGATGTCGGTGCCCGTCGTGACGTGCTCATGGCGGGGAAGCAGAAGCATGAGCAGCACGCCGGCGGCCAGACCGGTGAGCACCAGGAGCACGGATCTTGCGAGTTTCATGAGTGGTCTCCTGCACGGTTGCCAGCGGCATCGGTCGTCGGCCCGCGGGCCAGAAGGTAGTTCAGGCGGGCCAGCGCCTGCAGCCGGGCGACCTCGATGCCGAGCGCGTCGATCTTGGTGTCGAGCTCGGCGATTCGAGCCCGCACGGCTTCCGCGAAGTCACCGTCGGCATTGTTGTATGCCGCCAGCGATGCCTCCGCCTGCTGGCTCATCTGCGGCAGCAGGCGGCGGTCGTAGAGCCGGCGTCTTTCGTTCAGGCGGTCGAACTCCGCCCGGGCGGTCTGCAGGGAGGCGACCAGCTGGCGCACCAGGAGATCGTGCTCGGACCAGGCGGCCGCTTCCCGCGCGACGGCGGCGCTGACCTCCCTGTCCTGGCGATTCGCCCGGAACAGCGGCACGTCCAGGGTGATGCCCACCGACAGCAGGTCGCTCTGACTCTGGCCCTGCGCGTTGTCGGCCCGGTAGCCGTACTGGGCGGACACGCCCCAGGCCGGCCGGTATTTCTGGCGGGCCAGCGCCACGCCGGTGGTCATGGAGTCGATCTGTCGCTCGCTGGCGAGCACCGCCGGATGCTGACGCATGGCAGCGAACAGCGCTTCGGGCGATGCGTCTGCCGATCCGACCAGCGGGGTACTCGCGGGCTCGAGGGTCGGGAGCTCGGCCGGCAGCGTCGACCCCGCAGCGGCGCCCACGAACTCCGACAGACGTTCCTGGGCTGCATCCTGGTGTTGGCGCAGCACGGTGAGCCGGTCGTCGAGACGGGTGAGCTCCAGCTGAGCCCGGATCAGATCCTGCTGTCGGGCGCGGCCGACGGCCGTGGTGTATTGCGATTCCGCCGCGTCCACGAGCTGCTCGAACAGGGCCCGGTCCTGCTCGATCAGGATGCGACTGGCGCTCGCGAGCCAGGCGTCCAGGTAGAGTCCCGCCACCGTGGCGGTCAGCTTCGCCTTGCGGTCTGCGCGTCGCATGGGCTCCGCGGCGGCCAGCGCTTCCTTCTGCTGACGCGCCAGCGAACGCGTCCTGCCGCGCGGGAACTGCTGGGAGACCCCGACCGCGATCTGGGTCATGGGAACCTCCGACAGGTCCAGCGAAGGCAGTGGAAGGTTGACGGCGCGCAGGTCGATGCGGGGATCGGGCAGGCTTGCCGCTGCCACCGCCTCGTCCCGGAGCGCCGATTCGATTTCCCGGCTGCCGCCGAGCCAGGGGTCGGACTCGATGGCCAGGCTGACCGCACCGTCGAGCGTCAGTGGTCCGGATGCGGCGTGCGCGGTTCCGGCACAGGCCGCGCACATGGCCAGCAGCAGTATGTGTTGCAGGTGCCCGCAGGACGCGGGCTTCGCTCGGTTGAACATTGCCATCTCCACAAGGCGAGCTGTGCGATCGGACACACCACGAATGCGAGGTGCGTGATCGCGGTCTAACAGGCTGGTCGGGAGATCAGACGATTGGCGGTCGGAAGATGCCGGAAGGGGGTGAGCCGTAGGGAGGGAGCCAGCCATGAGCAGGCCGTACAGCGGGGCCGATGCATGCCGTCCAGGGTTCTGGTAATGCCGGGATCAGCAGGGCGCCGGCGGACAGAGCGCAGTCCCCGGCGGCGCAGCCGGCGCCGCTCATGCTCCTGCAGCAGTCCGGCCGCTGGTCGGCGTCGTGACTGCCATGGGCGTTGCCGGTGGCCTGGTGATGATGGGTCGCATGCGGGTCGTCGGCGTGTGCCGTGACGGTCGCCTGAATCACCGGGCCGGCTGCGTGATGTGACCCGGCACAGGGCGCCGAAGCGGTGGCCAGCGCGGACTGCGCGAGCAGTGCGATGGCGACCGCGAAGGCTGTCGCTCGGAGCGTGGCCAGGTTCACGGAGAAGACATTGCCGGTTGTGCGAACGATGCCTAAGACTAGCACACGGGCGTCCGGTTCCCGCCTCCGGCTCGGGTCGGTGAGAACCAGGCCACGATCCTGCGGCTACTCCGGTCGCAGCATCTCGAAGATCTCGCCGATGCTGCCATAGTCGAAGTAGCCGAGGCGGGACACCGGCGCGAGCGCAGCGGTATCGACCCGGCCGTTCACGATCAGCGCATCGTCGATGTGGATGCCGACTACCTGCCCGATCACCAGGTGACTCTGCCGGCGCCCGGACGGCGCCGGCAGGGCAACGATGTCCCACACCGTGCACTCGAGCGCGGCACGCGCCTCGCCGACGCGGTGCGGCCGGACGGACGTCGAGGCGACCGCCGTGAGCCCCGCCAGGGAGAACTCGTTCACCCCGGGCTCGACCTCGCTCGACGAGGCGTTCATGGCAAGAGCGAGGGGTCGGGAGACGATGCTGGCGGTGAACTCGCCCACCTCCCGGACGTTGGTGAGGGTATCCTTGGCGCGCCCGTCGGGCCGGCTGTTCGGGGCGAAGACCACCATGGGCGGGTCGGCGGAGACGGCATTGAAGTACGAAAAGGGCGCCAGATTGTGCTCGCCCGCGGCCGAGACGCTGCCGATCCAGCCGATGGGCCGGGGCGCGATCAGCGCGTTCAGCGGGTTGTGGGTGAGCGGCGCGGGACGCGGGTCCTGCCGCGGATCATAGAACATCAGCCGGCGGCGCGGTTCGTCTCGAAGCCTTCGTCCGTGCCCAGGATGCGCGCCGGGCCCGCCAGGTCCTCCTGCCAGAGCAGCGACTCCATGTAGATGTTCAGCGGCTGATCCTGAATGGTCAGCTCGTAGACCGGATCGCCGTCGTAGGAAGCGTGATTGTGCACCGCCCAGCCCGGCGCGGAGACCATCAGGTCGCCGGCCTTCCACTCGTAGCGCTTGCCTTCCACCCGGCTGTATCCGGCGCCGTGGAAGTAGTAGTTGATGGCCGAGGAGACGTGCCGGTGGGGTCTGTCGACGATGCCGGGCGGACGGATGGTGATGGTGGAGAAGAAGTTCGGCGTGGTGCCGTTGAAGCGGTCCGTGCGCGGGTTGAACAGCAGATACAGCCGCCGCCCGCGGTATGTCTCGCCGAGGGCGACCAGCTTGTCCAGGTGCGCTTTGACCGTCTCCCAGGGCCAGTGCAGGCAGGGCGACGGCACCGCCGGCGGGCTGATGAGCGTCTCGTAGGGCATGAGCGACGCGCCGTCCTCACCGATGGTGAAGGTGGGCAGCGGGTCGCCGTGCCCGGGATCCTCGCCGGTGCCCGGTGATGCGGGGGCCGCCGGCGGGTCTTCCTCGACCAGGTGCACGCGCATCATCTCGAGCAGCGCCGCATTCGAGTAGACGAGCCGGGCCTGCAGCTCGTTGGTGTCGTTGACGTGCCGGTACGTAGCGTACGACGGGTGGTTCCAGACATCGTAGCGCCGGTAGCGGACGGAGCGTTCGCCGACGACGGCGGTGCCGCCGCCGCGGATGCAGAAGTTCACCTGCGTGGAGTTGTGCCGCACGGGCACCGTTTCCTCGCCGGGTTTCAGCACCTCCAGCGTCACCCGCACCCCCGGGGTGAGTCCGCGGCCCGGGGTGGGCGCGGACGGGTGCACGAACATGACCTGACGACGCCCGTTCGCCGGCCGGGGCTCATCGGCGAGCAGCTCGATCTGCTCATCCATCATCTCCCGGGTGATCGTCACCGGAGGCCAGTCCCGGGCGGGCTTGGCGCGGTCGGGATCGCAGACGCCGTCCCGCTCGCCGGTCACGTTCAACAGGAGGGGTTCTGGGGAATCGCCGTTTTTCATGGGGGAACCGTGCGCGGGGTTTCAAAAAGCTTTGATAGCAAAGTATTATTCCGGGCGTCAACCGCCCGACTTCCGCACCGATGAACCACGAATCACCGATCGTCTGGCCGTCGAACGGCGTCGACGAGGTACCGTATCAGATCTACACGGATCCCTCGATCTTCGAGCTCGAGATGGCACGCATATTCGCCGGCGACAGCTGGTCGTACGTGGGTCTCGCCGCCGAGATTCCCGAGCCGGGGGATTACCTGGTGAGCATGATCGGACGGCAGTCGGTGGTCATCGCGCGCGACCAGGACGGGGAGATCCACGGTTTCGCCAACCGCTGCGCGCATCGCGGCGTAAAGCTGTGCCGCCAGCAGAAGGGCAACACCCGGTTCTTCGTGTGTCCGTACCATCAGTGGTCGTACGACGCGCGCGGCAATCTGCGCGGGGTGCCGTTCATCAAGGGGGTGAAGGGCAAAGGCGGCATGCCGGAGGGTTTCGACCGGGCCGGCCACAACCTGCCGCGCCTCGCGATCGCCGAGCACAACGGCGTGATCTTTGCGTCCTTCGGCGAGCCGCCCCTTTTTGAGGACTATCTCGGCGAGACGAACCTCAGCTACTTCAATCGGGTGTTCGACGGTCGGGCACTCACGCTGCTCGGCTACTCCCGGCAGCTGATTCCCGGCAACTGGAAGCTGATGTTCGAGAACATCAAGGATCCGTATCACGCATCGCTCCTGCACGTGTTTCTGGTCACGTTCGGGCTCTTTCGGGCCGATCAGAAATCACAGGTGCAGATGGACGAGACCGGCGGACACGCGCTCCTCATCTCCCGACGGGGTGAGCAGAAAAAGACCGACGATACGCGGGAGATTGCCAATCTTCGCGAGGACTTCGTGCTGAGCGATGCGCGGCTGCTCGACCCGGTGAAGGAGTTTCCGGACGACGCGACGGTCGTCATGCAGACCGTCTGGCCGAACCTGATCGTCCAGCAGCAGTCGAACACCCTCGCTTTGCGGCAGATCCGGCCGCGCCACCCGGGCGCATTCGAGCTGTTCTGGACCTTCTTCGGTTATGCCGACGACGACGAGGCGATGACCACGCGGCGACTGCGTCAGGCGAATCTGATGAGCGCCGCCGGGCTCGTTTCCGCGGACGACAGCGAGGTGATCAAGCTGGCGCAGGACGGTATCACCCAGTACCCCGACGGTCTCGGCGTGGTGCAGATGGGCGGTACCGGCACGGCGGACGAGGACCACATGGTCACCGAGGTGGCGGTCCGTGCCTTCTACAAGCACTACCGGCAGGTGATGGGTCTGTGAGCCTGGATTACGACCGACGCCGGCGGCTCGAAGCGCTCTACGACCGCTATGCGGAGCTTCTCGATGACGGGCCCCTGGAGGCGTGGCCGGCTCTGTTCACCGAATCGTGCACCTATCTGGTCCAGCCCCGGGACAACTTCGATGCCGGGTTGCCGCTCGCCATCATGCGCTGCGAGAGCCGCGGCATGCTGATGGACCGGGTGCGGTCGGTCCAGGAGACCATCATGCACGAACCCCGCTACCTCAGGCACCAGATCACCAACATCCGGGAGCAGCAGCGCGACACCGGCGAGCTGGACGTGGTGGCGAGCTACCTGGTCGTCGAGGTGCTGCCGGACGAGTTGCCGAGGATTCTCTCCGTCGGCCGCTACCTGGACCGGGTCGTGGAAGAGGGTGACGATTTCCTCTTCGCGGAGAAACGTGTGGTCTACGACTCCGTTCTCGTTCCGAACACCATCGTGTATCCCCTTTGAGCGTCCGCCCGCCATGCTGACTCCGGAAGAAATCCGCGCCGCCGCCGTCGAGCTGGAAAGCGCAGAACGGGAGCGCCGCCAGATCCGGCCGATCAGCGCCGACCATCCCGACATGACCATGGACGATGCCTATGCGATCCAGGACGCGTGGATGCGGCTCAAGATCGACGCCGGGCAGCGCGTGCGCGGCCGCAAGATCGGTCTCACCTCGCGAGCCATGCAGCAGGCCATGAACATCGACGAGCCGGACTACGGCACGCTGCTCGATGGCATGTTCTTCGAGGACGGCGCGTCCATCGAGGCGGCGGCGTTCACCGATCCACGCATCGAGGTGGAGCTCGCGTTCGTGCTCGGCCGGCCGCTCGAGGGCGCGGCCCTGACCACCTGGGACGTGCTCGCCGCCACGGATTACGTCGTCCCGGCGCTGGAGCTGATTGCCGCACGCAGCCATCGGGTGGATCCGGATACGGGGCGCCCGCGCACCGTGCTGGACACGATCTCGGACAACGCGGCTGCCGCCGGCGTGGTGCTCGGCGGCAGCCCCGTGCGCCCTGCCGATGTGGACCTGCGCTGGACGGGCGCGCTGTTGTATCGCAACGGCACGATCGAGGAGACGGGGATCGCGGCGGGGGTGCTGAACCATCCGGCCAATGGCATCGTCTGGCTGGCGCGGCGTCTGGCCCCGCACGACGTGCGGCTGGATGCGGGTGAGGTGAT
>JASFLG010000233.1:0-6869 GCA_050118205.1 Pseudomonadales bacterium | reverse complement strand
ACGACGTGCCGGGGGAGACCGCTGAGATTCTCGCCGCCGGCCACCCGGTGGCCTGGTTTCAGGGACGCATGGAGTTCGGACCCCGCGCCCTCGGAGCACGCAGCATCCTCGGCTGCCCGAGCGCGCCCGGCATTGCGGACCGGATCAACGAGCAGATCAAGTTCCGTGAACGCTGGCGTCCGTTCTGTCCGAGCGTCCTGGACACGGTGGCCGCGGACATCATCCAGACTTCCCATCCGGCGCCGTTCATGACCATCACCTTCGATGTGGCCGAGGCCTGGAGGCAACGCATTCCGGAGGTGGTGCACGAGGACGGCACCGCCCGGGTGCAGGTGGTCACCCGGGAAGAGAACGGGCGTTACTACGAGCTGATCGAAGCGCTCGAGCGCCTCACGGGCAACGCGGTCGTGCTCAACACCTCGCTGAACCGCCGCGGCGAGCCGATGGTGTGCTCGCCGGAGGATGCGCTCGACATGTTCTTCGGCTCGGATCTCGAGTACCTGGTGCTCGAGGACTTTCTGGTGACCAAGAGCGGCCGATGACCGGTCAGGGCGAAGCTATGGTGGTTCAGATCGCCCCCAACGATCATCCGCCTTTCGCCGACATCTGTGCCACCTACCGTGCGGCTCTGGACAGCCTGGGCTGCCGTCACACGACCATCATGCTCGCGCCGCCGTTCGCTGAGCCCGATCCCGATGCGACTTACCTCGACATCGGGAACCTCGGCAGCGTACGGCGCGCCGGCCGCACCCTCGCCGGGGCACTGCCGTCGAAGCCGCTGGTCGCGATCTGTCACCGGTACCGGGCCTACCGGGTGCTGCGCGCCAGCGGCGTCAAGATTCCGCGGGTCGTCGCCGTGGCCCACGAGTTCGGCTTCTTCAAACGGCGCCAGCGTCGGCTCGAGCGTCGGCTGTTTGCGCGGAGCGTGCTCTTTGCCGGCGTCTCGCCCGCAGTCCAGGCGGAGCTCGGCGCCGAGGTGGACGATCCGCTCTGCCTGCCGAACGCACTGGACGTGGCGGCGCTGGACCGCGATCGCCTCGAGCGGGACCAGGCGCTCGACGTGCTCGGGGTCGAGGACAGCGACAGCCTGACGATCGGGATCGTCGGAAGGCTGGTACGGAAGAAAGCGCCGAAGCTCGCGCTCGATACCCTCCGGCTGCTGGTCACCGAGCAGAACCGGGACGTTCGATTGCTTGTCATAGGTGATGGCCCGATGGCGGATGAGCTGAGAGCGCAGGCGGCCGGTATCCCCGTGGTGTTCTGCGGATTCGTGCCTCATGCGCGTCGGCTGTTCACGGCGCTCGATCTGCTGCTGCTCACCTCGGAGGAGGTAGAGGCGTTCGGTATGGTCGCGCTCGAAGCGATGTGTGCCGGCGTGCCCGTGGTTGCCGGTCCGGCGCCGGGCCCACAGTTCGTGCTCGGCAGCAGTGGCTATTACTACACCCGCCGGCAGCCGGACGACGTGGCGGAGGCCGTACTGCGACTCGAGCGCGACCGGCAGACGGGGCAGCTTGATGCGCGACTCGAGCACGCGCGCGCCAGGGCCGTCCGGGAGTTCTCCGTAGGTGCCCTGGCCCGGCACCTGGACGACCTTTTCTTCCGGGGCGCGCGCTGACGCCCCGGAATCAGTCGTCGCTGCGGTAGAACGAGGGCTGGCCGGGCGGCCGCGTCTTGAACCGGCGGTGCATCCACAGGTACTGCTCGGGATGCTCGCGGATGGCGCGTTCCGTGACCAGGTTGACCTTGGCGGCGTCGGCTTCGTCATCCCCCGTTGGGTAGTCTGTCAATACCTCGCCGAAGCTGGCGGTCCAGGTCAGGGCGTCGAGGTCTCTCGATGTGCTGACCAGGAGCACGGGTGAGTGGTTGAACCGGGCGAGGCGCGCCGTCGCGCGGATGGATGCTGTCGGGATTCCGAAAAACGGCGCGAAAACGGACTGGCGCGGACCGTAGTCCTGATCGGCCGCGTACCAGATCGAGTGACCTTCCCTCAGTCTGCGCAGGATCTGGCGGGTATCGGAACGCTCGATCACGGCGCCGAAGTACCGGCTGCGACCGCGCACCTGCAGCCACTCCCACACCGGGTTCTTGTTCTCCCGGTAGATCACGTCGAGGCCCACTTCCGCCATCTTCGGCCCCATGACGTCGATGACCGAGAAGTGGCCGCCGAGCACGACGACACCGCGTCCGGCGGCGCGGGCCCGCTCCAGATTTTCACGGCCTTCGATGCTGGAACTGGCGGCGATGTCACGTCCCGGATTGAGCCACACGACCATCGCCTCCAGCGCGCCCATGGCGGTATGGACGAACGACTCGCGTGCCAGCCGCTCGCGCTCGGCATCGGAAAGGTCCGGAAAACACAGACGCAGGTTGGTCAGAGTAATGTGACGGCGGGAGCGCCCGAAAGTGTAGACCGCGGCACCGAGAATGCGAGCCAGCCGTTCGATGATCCGGATCGGCAGACGGGCGATCAACCATGCAAAAGCGACCAGGGCCCAGGTCGGCCACACGCGCACGTCGTAGATCTTTTTCCGTTTCTTGACTCGTCGCATGGACCTGGTGACGGCACGTCCGGCGTCGGATTGTAGCAGGGGTGCCCTGTGATACCATCCGAGCGCCATGAACCTCCCCTCTCTGCAAGGCGTGCACGTGGTCGTCATCGGCGACGTGATGCTGGACCGTTACTGGTTCGGATCGGCCCGCCGCGTTTCTCAGGAAGCCCCCGTCCCGGTCGTCGATGTGGAGCATGTGGAGGACCGGCCGGGCGGCGCGGCTAACGTGGCGCTCAACGTGGTTAGCCTGGGCGCGCGGTGCACACTCATCGGCGCGGTCGGCGATGACGAGGCGGGCAGCCGCCTGGAGGAGACCCTTGCGGCGGCCGGGGTGAGCTGTGATCTCGTGCGCGTGCCGAACTGGGCGACCGTGCTGAAGCTGCGAGTGGTCAGCCAGAAACAGCAACTGCTGCGTACCGACTTCGAGTCACCGCTCCCCGTAGATCTTACCGACGACCTGGCGGCGAGGCTCTCCAGCCATCTCAGGGGGGCGTCGGCCGTGATCCTGCAGGACTACGACAAGGGCACGCTGACCTCACCCGGAGCGCTCATCGAGCTGGCGCGTACGGCGGGCGTTGCCGTGGTGGTGGATCCCAAATTCAAGGCTTTCTCCGAGTATCGCGGCGCCAGCATCCTGAAACCCAACCTCACCGAGTTCGAGCGGGCCGTCGGGCCCTGGAGCGACGACGGCGAGCTGCTCGAGAAAGCGCAGGCGGTCGCTGCCGAGCACGAGCTCGGCGCGGTGGTGGTGACCCGTGGCGGACAGGGCAGCACGGTCGTTGCGGCGGACGGGACGCATCAGCACATTCCGGCGATGCCGGTGGACGTCTTCGACGAGACAGGCGCCGGCGACACGTCGGCTGCCGCGCTCGGGGTCACTGCCGCCCTGGGCTGGCCGCCGGTGGACTGCGCCCGGGTAGCGAACGTGGCGAGCGGCCTGGTGGTCGGCAAGTCAGGTACCTCGGTGGTGACCGGGCCGGAGCTCGCCCGGGCGCTCGCCGCGAACGTGCGGGTCGATCGCGGCGTGCTCAACGCCTCGCAGCTCGCGGATTCGGTCGGTCTGGCACGTAGCGCCGGCGAGCGGGTGGTGTTCACCAACGGCTGCTTCGACATACTGCACGCGGGTCACGTGGCCTACCTCGAGGAAGCGAAGGCGCTCGGTGACCGGCTCGTGGTGGCGGTGAACGACGATGCGTCGGTGACCCGGCTCAAAGGCCGGGGACGACCGGTGAACCCCCTCGAGCAGAGGTTGCGCGTGCTCGCCGGACTGTCCGCGGTGGACTGGGTCGTGGCGTTCGCGGACGACACGCCGGAAGCCCTGCTCGAGCTGATCCGACCCGAGGTGCTGGTCAAGGGCGGCGACTACGGCGTGGACGAGGTGGTCGGGGCCGAGCTGGTTCGATCCTATGGCGGTCAGGTCCGGGTCCTGTCGCTGGTGGAAGACTGCTCCACGACCGCCATCGTGGAGAAGATTCAGAGCCGCGACTGACTCACCGTCAGAGATCGGCCACCAGCCGGGCGTTCTCTTCCAGGTGTGCCGGAGAGAGCGTGCCCACGATCACCGAGCTGACGCCGGGCTGACTGGCGGCAAAACGCAGGCCGCTGGCCGGCGCGTGACCGCTGGCGAGGGCCTTCTTCACCAGCACGCCTACCCCGGCCGCGCCGGCAGCCGCAATCACCGGTGCCTGATCCGTCTCGGTTTCGTTCAGCGTCGCCATGATCACGTCCGCCCCAAGGGCGATGGCGCGCTGGCCACCCGCCGTGGTCTTGTGCGAAATGCCCACCGCGCGGATCCAGCCGCGCGTCTTGAGATCCCTCAGGCATTCCAGAGTGCCGTGGTGGTCGAGAATCTCCAGATCATTGCCGTCCGAATGAATGAGCACCACGTCCAGCCGATCCGTGCGCAGGCGCGCGAGCGAGCCCTTCACGCTGGTGCGGACCGCCTCCGGAGAAAAGTCGTAGCTGGAGCGACCCCTGGCGAAGGTTTCACCGACCTTGGTGACGATCAGCCAGTCGTTGCGCTGGTGGCGCAGCAGGCGGCCGAGCCGGGTTTCGCTCTCGCCGTAGGCCGGCGCGGTGTCCAGCAGGTCGATGCCCAGTGCCCGCGCCGTGTCCAGAAGCCGACGGGCCTGTGCTTCGTCGGGCAGCTCGAACGGCTCGGGGTATTTCACCTCCTCGCGGCGACCGAGCTTCACCGTCCCGAGACCCAGGAGTGGCACGCTGATCCCGGTGCGGCCGAGTGTTCGGCGCGGCACCATCAGAGGCTGACCCAGGGCAGGGGGCTCATCTGTGCCAGCGGCAGGCCAAGGGACCGGGCCGCCTGGCCGCCGGCGGGCGGGTCGAGCCGTTCGAGCACCCGGCGGCCCAGGTCCGGCGCGAGGGTCAGCTTGGTCGGCCAGCAGACCAGGAGACCCTCCGCCGCCTCGGTGACGTAGGCCTCGTCCGGGCGACGGCCGTCGGTCTGGCCAGGCTCGGCCCGGTCCCAGGGCAGGCAGTGGATCCGGGCATCCCGCCAGTCGATCCAGGGTACGCAGGCGGCAAGCTCCGCTCGTGCGTGACGGATCTGCGCTGCGTCCGTCCGGCTCACGCCGTCCGTCGCAATCTGGCCGCCGAGATACCACAGCCAGCCGCCCGGACGTTCCGGGTCCGGGTGGCTGGTGATGGTGAGCCTGGGTTCCGGACGGCCGATACCGGTCAGACAGTGTGCATACAGGGCCGTCAATCCCGCCTTCTGTACCACCACCTGCTTCAGCGGGCGCAGCTGCATGACGGGCCTGGAGATTCCAAGCCCTTCGAGCAGCGCGCCATTGCCGGCACCCGCGCACAGCAGCAGCCGTCGGGCGCGGAAAGACCCTCCGATGCTGGCAGGCCGGAACAGCCAGCCCCCGTCGGTGGGGGTCAGCTCCCCCGGCTGCAGCCGGTGACGATGGACGCGGCCTGCGACGGGATCGAGCAGTCGGGACATGAGCGCCCGGGTATCGAGCACGAAATCGTTGAGCTCGTAGACCACCCCGCCGAAGGGTGCCAGCGCCGCCGGGAAGTCGTGGCGCTTGAGCCGGCGGATGCGCCCGCGCAGGGCGCGACTGGCGAAGAAGGTGGTCAACCTGCCGAGGGAGCTACCCTCGGCGAACAGGTAGTAGCGCTCCGAAAGGGGGGCGAGGCCGGTGAGATCCACATCGCCCTCGCCGGCAAGGCAGGCCCGCCACGCGTCCGGCATGCCGGCGATGGCTTCCGAGGCGCCGGTCAGGCTGCCGCCGAGCGCGTACTTCAGACCGCCGTGGATCATACCCTGGCTGCCCAGGGTCTGCTGGCAGCCGAGCGCCTCGGCTTCCAGGAGCACCGCATCATGGCCGCGTGCATGGAGCAGGTTCAGGAGCCACAGACCGGCGATGCCACCCCCGACGATGACCGCATCCAGGTCGGCATTCTCTGAAGCGCCTTCGCCCACGGTTGAGGTGTCTGTCCGAGCGGTCCGGCGAGCCTATCCAATCCACGCTCGACGCTGCAAGGGATCTTGACGGTCCGTCCCCGGCCGCGCAGGCTTCCGCCGCTGATGCCTGACTCCGTCGCTCTCCATCTCTGGCGCGCCCTGTACCGCCTGCTCCTGCTCGTCGCCCGGCCCTGGGTGTACGTGCGCCTGTGGCTGCGGGGGCGCCGCGAGCCGGCTTACCGGCAACGGATCGGGGAACGTTTCGCCCGGCTGCCCGCGGACTTTCCCCGGGATGTGGTCTGGTTTCATACGGTCTCTGCGGGTGAGACCATTGCCGCGGCACCGCTGATCGCCGCGCTCGTGGATGGCTTCCCCGGGGTACCGTTCCTGGTGACCACCATGACCCCAACCGGCTCCGCACAGGTGGAGAAGCTGCTCGGCGGGCGGGTGGCTCATTGCTACGCGCCGTACGACTTCCCCGACGCCGTGACGCGGTTCTTCGAGAACGTGCGTCCGCGGCTCCTGGTGCTCATGGAGACGGAGCTATGGCCGAACCTGCTCCGCGAGGCGGCATCCCGCGACGTCCCGGCGCTCCTGGTGAACGGGCGCCTTTCCGAGCGCTCCGCAGCGGGTTACCGGCGCGTCGGCGCGCTCACCCGGGCGATGCTCGGCTCGCTGCGCTTCATCGGTGCGCAGTATCCGGCGCACGGTGAGCGCTTCCTCGCGCTGGGCGCTTCGCCGAGACGTCTGGGGGTACTCGGCAGCGTCAAGTTCGACGTCACCCTGCCGGCCGACCACGCCACCCGGGTGGCGGCGCTGCGCGACCAGTGGCAGCTCGCCGGGCGCCCCGTCTGGATCGCGGGCAGCACGCATCCGGGAGAGGAGTCCGT
>JASFLG010000232.1:0-6870 GCA_050118205.1 Pseudomonadales bacterium | reverse complement strand
CATCGGCGGCGACAAGATCGGCCTGGCGGATATCCTGCTCTATTGCTTTCTCACGTTCGGTGCCAGCGTCGGACAACCGCTGAACCCGGCCAACAAGAACATCACGGCCTGGTACGAGCGCATGCAGGCGCGCCCCAGCGCCTCGGCCTGAGCCGGCCGCCCGGGTCGGCCAGTCGGCCGGCCCGGTATTCCCGAGCGCCCTGTTTCCAGGCCTTTTCACGGGCGCGCGACACCCGTGGGCGTACCATGCGGAACTTTACGGAGGCTAGATTGCACCCGCCGAATGTGTTACTTTTTGTAGCACACCGGCGCCATCCGGGCTGGCTGTCCGACATCTAAACACTTCTCGGGAATCGGTATGCGCGCCACCTATATCACCGCCACGATCATCGCCGTCGCCATTCTGGCGTGGCTGCTTTCCGGACAGCTCGGCGGGAGCGACCCCGTCCGTCACGAGTCGCTCGCGGAGCAGAACCGGGAGAACGAGGCCGTTCGCCAGGATGCCGAGCCCACGCGCGTCCGAGCCCGGGTCATCCACGCTTCTCCGCAGGTGCAGCAGGTGGTGCTGCGCGGCAAGACCGAGAACAAACGCACCGTCGCGGTCAAGGCCGAGACCACGGGCCGGATCATTGACCGTCCGGTGGAGCGCGGCACGGCCGTCGAGAAAGGCGATGTGCTCTGCCAGATCTCCATGGAGGACCGCTACGCGTCCCTGGCGGAGTCCCGGGAAGCACTCAATCAGGCCCGGATCGAGTACGAGGGCAGCCTGAAGCTCAAGGAGCGGGGCTATCAGTCGGACACGGCCATCGCCCAGTCCAAGTCGCAGCTCGCCGCCGCCGAGGCGAACGTGGCCCGCGCCGAGCTCGACATTCAGCGGACCTATGTCCGGGCGCCGTTCGCCGGTGTGGTGGAAGACGTGCACTCAGAGATCGGTGACTACGTAACCCCGGGCACTGCCTGCGTCACCGTGGTTGATCTCAACCCGATGCTGCTCGTCGGCCGCGTGGCCGAAAAAGAGGTGCACCTGCTCGAGCTCGACCAGAAGGTCACCGGTGTGCTCAGCGACGGCACGGAGGTGCACGGCCCCGTGTCCTTCATCGGCGCGCAGAGCGATCCCGCGACCCGCACCTATGCGGTCGAGATCGAGGTGCCGAACCCCGACTACTCGCTGCGCTCCGGTCTCACTACGGAGATCCGCATCCCGGTGGCCGAGGTGATGGCGCAGAAGATCAGCCCGGCGCTGTTCGCCCTCGACGACAGCGGCCGGATCGGCGTTCGCACGGTCAACGACGACGGCGTGGTGGAGTTCCATCCCGTGCGCATCGTTCGCGACGAACCCGACGGGGTGTGGGTGTCCGGTCTGCCCGAGGTCGCCACCCTGATCACCGTCGGTCAGGAGCTGGTAGTGCCCGGAGAAGCAGTGGAGGTGGATTTCGAAGCCCGCGACGAGCTGCCGGCGAGCACCACCGAACCGGAGACGACCGACGAAGACGATCTCACCGCCCGCAGTGATCACGGTGAATCCACGCCACAGCTCGCAGCGCTCGCCACGGCGACGGGACCCCGCCTGCCGTGAACGCCCTGATCGATGCGGCCATCCACCGCACCCGCACCACCCTGCTGCTGATGCTCATGGTGGTGCTTGCCGGGATGATTGCCCGCGGCGCCATTCCCATCGCCAACGAGCCGCACATCGAGGTGCCGTTCTTCGCCGTGACCATCATTCACGAGGGCATCTCGCCGGAGGATTCCGAGCGGCTCCTGGTCATGCCCATGGAGATCGAGCTGCGCAAGGTCGAGGGCATCAAGGAGCTCACTGCCTACGCTTCCGAAGGCTCGGCGACCCTGCTCGTTGAGTTCGACGCGGACCAGGACCTGAATCAGGCCCTGCTGGACGTGCGTGAGGCCGTGGACCGGGGTCGAGCCGAGATCCCCAGCACCGCGGAGGAGCCCGTCGTACGCGAGCAGTCGACGGAGGACTTCCCCATCATCCAGGTGAACCTGGTTGGAGACGGCGTCCCGGAGCGGGTGCTGTACAACCTGGCCATCGACCTGCGCGACGACATCGAAGCCATCCCCAGCGTGCTGGAAGCCAACCTGCAGGGAAACCGCGAGGAGCAGCTGGAAGCGATCATCGATCCGAACGCTCTGGAGGCGTACCAGGTTTCCAACGAAGACCTGATAAACACGATCGTCCGCAACAACCGGCTCATTCCCGCGGGCAGTATCGATACCGGGGTCGGCCGCTTCTCGGTCAAGGTACCGAGCGTCATCGAGGAAGCGCGCGACGTCTTCGACCTGCCCATCAAGACGAGCGGCGACACGGTCGTGACGCTCGGCGATGTCGCTGAGGTGCACCGGACGTTCAAGGACCGGGTGACCTACGCGCGGGTCAACGGCCGCAATACCCTGAGCCTCGGTATCAGCCGGCGCGCCAACGCCAATGTCATCGACACCATCAATGCCGTGAAGGCGGTGGTCGAACGGCACAAGGCCAGCATGCCGAACCGCGTGGAGGTGTTCTACTCCCAGGATCAGGCACCCTTCGCCCAACGGCAGGTCACCGAGCTGGAGGGCAACATCTTCACGGCACTGGCGCTGGTGATGGTTCTCGTGGTCGCCGCCATGGGGTTCCGCAGCGGCCTGATCGTCGGCCTCGGTATTCCCGTATCGTTTCTGTTCGCCCTGATCTTCGTCTATCTGCTCGACTACACGTTCAACTTCATGGTCATGTTCGGCATGCTGCTCGGTCTCGGCATGCTCATCGACGGCGCCATCGTGGTCACCGAGTACGCGGACCGGAAGATGACCGAAGGCTTCGACCGCCGGGCCGCCTACGCCATGGCCGCGAAGCGGATGTTCTGGCCGGTGACTGCCTCCACCGCCACCACGCTGGCTGCGTTCCTGCCGCTGATGTTCTGGCCGGGGATATCCGGCAAGTTCATGCGCTACCTGCCGGTGACCGTGTTTACCGTTCTGTCGGGCTCACTGGTCTACGCGCTCATTTTCGGGCCGGTGCTGGGATCCCTTTTCGGCAAGGCCGGCTCCAGGGACAAATCCGCCATGGACACCCTGAAGCAGCTGGAGGAAGGCGATCCGACGAAGCTCAGGAACCTCACCGGGATGTATGCGCGTCTGCTCGCGTTCTCGAGCCGCTACGCCGTGCTCACCGTGTCCCTGATCGTGGTCATGCTGATGACCATCTTCTGGGCGTACGGCAAGTACGGGCAGGGCATGATCTTCTTCTCCGACACGGATCCGAAGTTCGCCAACATCACCATCCGCGCCCGCGGCAACCTGGCTGCCGAGGAGATCAACGACCTGGTCCGGGAGGTGGAGAATCAGGTGCTCGAAGTGCGCGGCATCGCGGGGATCAACACGTTCACGAGCCTGACCGGCGGCGCGTCCCGCGACGGCTTCGACCGCATCGGCCGTATCTTCGTGGAGCTGTACGACGAGAATGAGCGGGATCGCAAGGGTGCGGAGATCTTCCAGGAGATCCGGGAGCGCACGGCGCCGCTCGCCGGCATCAAGGTGGAGATTCAGAAGATGGAGCAGGGCCCGCCGGTCGGCAAGCCCATCCAGATTCAGTTTTCCAGCCACGATCGCGAGCTTCTGGAGCCCGCCGTGAAACGCGTGCGCCAGCACATCGACACCGTCCCGGAGATCATCGACGTGGACGACACACGCTCCCTGCCCGGGATCGAGTGGAAGCTCACGGTCGATCGCGCCCAGGCGGCGCTGTACGGCGCCGACGTCTCCCAGGTCGGCGTCGCCGTGCAGCTGGTCACAGGTGGGGTCAAGGTGGGCGAGTACCGACCGGATCGGGCCGACGACGCGGTGGACATCCGGGTCCGCTACCCGACGGAAGATCGGGGTATCGGCACGCTCGATGACCTGAAGATCTCGACCCAGCGCGGGCTGGTGCCCATCTCCAACTTCGTCAGCCGCGAGCCGGCGCCGAACGTCGATGCCATTCAACGCATCGACGGTATCCCGGTCGAGTTCATTCGAGCGAACGTGGTGGACGGCGTGCTGGCAGACACCGTGGTGAAGAAGCTGCAATCCTGGCTGGACACCCAGACCTTCGATCCCCGGATCAACATCGAGTTTCGCGGAGCGAATGAGGAACAGGCGGAGTCCATGGCTTTCGTTCAGGGCGCCTTCCTGATGTCGCTGCTGCTGATGTTCGTGCTGCTCGTGACCCAGTTCAACAGCATCTACCAGAGCACGCTGATCCTGGTTGCCGTGGTGATGTCCACGGCCGGGGTGCTGCTCGGTCTGCTGATCCTGCAGGCGCCTTTCAGCGCCATCCTGTCCGGCGTCGGGGTGGTCGCCCTGGCGGGCATCGTGGTCAACAACAACATCGTTCTCATCGACACCTACAACCACATCCGGCGCGAGCACCCGGAGCTGTCCTATCTCGACGTGATCGTGCGCACCGGCGCGCAGCGCCTGCGGCCCGTCATGCTCACCACGGTCACGACGATCTTCGGGCTGCTGCCGCTGGCCTGCAACCTCTCGATCGACCTGATCAACCGCACCGTGGTCTACGGAGGCCAGCTCTCGACGTTCTGGGTACCGCTGTCCCAGGCGATCGTCTCCGGTCTGACCTTCGCCACCCTGCTGACCCTGGTGGCCACCCCGGCCATGCTGGCGCTCCCGCACCAGCTCAAAGGCCTGGGTGCGCGCCTGCGCAGCCGCATGGGCGAGGATCGCGATCAGGCGCCCGCAAGCGCCTGACGACCGACGCCAGGCTCGGGGCGCACCGCGCCTCCGGTATCCTGGGCCACGCCCTGGTGTTGGGCGCGCCCCTTAGGCCTTACACTTGCCGGCCATGCACGATCCCGGCGCCTGGGCGATCCCCCTCTCCGACACGATCTGTACCGATGCCGCCGTCACCGGCGGCAAGGCGGCAATGCTCGCGCGTCTGGCGCAGGATGGCTTTCCGGTGCCGGATGCCTACGTTCTGCCCCAGGCGGTGTTCGCCCGGCACTGTCCGGATGCGACCCAGGACCGTCCGCCACCCCGCCCGCAGATCGCTACCGCGCTGAAGACCACGCTCGCCCGTGTCTGCGATGAGCTCGCTCCAGCGCCCGGTGATCGGCTGGTCGTACGCAGCTCCGCCATGGGCGAGGACGGCGAGGCGGCGAGCTTCGCCGGTCAGCACGCGACTTACTACTACGTCGACGCGGCGTCCATCGAGAAGGCGGTCGTGGACTGCTGGCTGTCCCTGTGGTCGGACCCCGCCCTGGCCTACCGGCGATCGCAGGGTAGCGCCGGCACTTTCGGCATGGCCGTGATCGTCCAGCGGATGATCCAGTCCGAGCGCTCCGGCGTCTGCTTCACCATCGATCCCACCGGGGCGCGCGCAGATCAGGCCCTGCTCGAAGCCAGCTGGGGCCTGGGTGCGGCTCTGATGGACGGGCGGGTCTCCCCGGATCGGTTCTGGCTCGATGAACGCGGTACGATCACGGAGCGAAAGATCGCGCGCAAACGGCTGAAGGTCGCGGAAAACCTTCCGGATCCCCGCTCGGCACGGCTGGAGCCCGTGCCACTGAAGCTTCAGACCCGCCCATCCGTGAGCGACGTGGAAGCCGGTCAGATCGCGGCCATGGCGCGCGAGATCAGCGAGCGCACCGGCACGCCTCAGGACGTGGAGTGGGCAATCGACGGTGACGAGCTGTTCCTGCTGCAGAGTCGACCGCTGACCACCCTGCCAACACCAGCGCGCCCCGTCGTAATGGGCCGCTGGGTGCTGTTCAAGCCCACCGCGGAGAACTTCTCGGAGCCCCTGACCCCGATGACCGTGGACCTGCTGCGTCGCGTGCTGCCGCCTTTCGGCCGATTCATCGACGGGCGTTATTACCTGAATGCCGATCTGATGGCGAAGCTCCTGCCCTGGTCTCTCGACGACGAAGCGCTCACCGACCTGCTTCTGATGCGCGGGACCCCCGAGGTGCGCCTCGACTGGCGGAGCGTCCTCTCCATGTCGGCGCTGCTCGGCCTGGGCTACCTGGCCGGCGGCGCGCTCTGGCACCGCAGCGCCCGTCTCGCACCGGAGACCCTCGCTGCATTCGAGGACCGTTGTCGACGGGCGGTCGAGGACTCGACGCTCGACCCCCTGACCACGCTCACCAGACTCGTGCTGAATGACCACGCGCTGCGACCCATGGGAGAAAATGCGATCCTGGTGAACCTGCTCTCGGTGCGCTACTTCCTGCTCATCGAGCTGCTTCGCCGCGTGCTCGAGCGTATCGCGCCGAGCTTCGATCAGACCAAGATCTCGCTTCTGGTGACAGGCGGCGATGCAATGCTGTCGCAGCAGATGGTGGAGAGCATCCGTGCCCTTGCCGACACCGCGCGCGGGGACACCGAGCTCTCTGCCGCCATGCGCCGGGAGCATGCCGACCTGCAGGGGCTGGTCCTGCGACTCGGCGAGTATCATCCGTTCACCGTTGCCCTCGAGCAGTTCATGCAACGCTTCGGCCACCGTGGTATCGGCGAGCTCGACCTCATGGCGCCCCGCTGGCGTGAGGACAACACCACGGTGCTCTACATGGTGCGTAACTATCTCGCTGCCCCGGACAATCAGCGCACCGACGGGCACGGCCTGCGCCTGGCCGCGGTGGACGAGCTTCACCAGGCGATCCGCCACCGCTGGCAGCAGCGGCTGGTCGATCGGCTGGTCGGCCGTATCCGCCACTACGTCACCCTGCGCGAGAATTCGCGCCACTATCACACCATGGGGCTCGCAGCCGTTCGGTTGAAACTGAAACAGCTCGAGCAGGCGCTGATCCAGTCGGGACGCCTGCACTGCGAAGATGACGTCTTTTTCCTCGAGTATCCCGAGGCCGCGGCGCTCAAGGT
>JASFLG010000231.1:0-6904 GCA_050118205.1 Pseudomonadales bacterium | reverse complement strand
TCTATCGTGCCAACCGGGTCCGCCGGGATCAGGGGGAAACACTGTCGAGCTTCGTCGACAAACTGGCCAACGTCCCGTTGCACTTCACGCCGGGCGAGCGGTGGATGTACTCCTATGCCACGGACGTCTGCGGATACCTGGTGGAGGCCCTCTCCGGGCAGCCACTCGATGAGTACTTCCAGGAGCACATCTTCGCGCCACTCGGCATGAACGATACCTCGTTCTGGGTGGCCCCGGACAAGCGCGACCGGCTCGCAGCCAACTACGAGCGGGCCCCCGACAAGTCGCTCAAGCTGCTCGACGACCCGGAAAAGAGCGCCTATCTGTCGAAGCCCACGTTCTTCTCGGGCGGCGGCGGGCTCACGGGCACCACGGCGGACTACCTGAAGTTCTGCGAGATGCTGCGCGGTCGCGGCAAGCTCGGCGACGTCCGCATCATCGGCTCACGCACTCTGGATCTGATGACCCGCAACCACCTCGCCCGCGGCGATCTCTCCACCATGGCCGAGGGCGCATTCTCGGAAACCGCCTACGACGGGGTGGGTTTCGGGCTCGGCTTCGCCATGTCCCTGGACGAGGTGGCGACCGGGTCGCTCGGTGAGGGTGACTACTACTGGGGCGGGGCGGCGTCGACCATCTTCTGGGTGGACCCGAAGGAGGACCTGGTGGTGGTGTTCATGACCCAGCTCATGCCGTCCGCGACGTTCAACTTCCGCGGTCAGCTGAAGAACATCATCTACGGCGCCATCGAAGACTGAGCGAAGCGCGCCGGAAGGAGGCGCCGATGACGATCCCCGAACCGCAAAGGCCGAGCCTCTCCGGGTACGTACAGCCGGGCAAGCTCCTTCCCTGGACCTGGGTGGATGCACGGATGAATGTCTCACGGAGCTACTGGGTGACCACACACGCGAGGGGCTATCCCTCGTCGCGGCCGGTCTGGGGTATCTGGCGGTCACCGCGGCTGTGGTTCAGCACCGGCTCAGCCATCGGCAGGCACCTGCGCAGCAACCCACGCGTCCAGGTGAACCTGGAGAGCGCGGACGAGGTGGTGATCATCGAGGGCATCGCCGGCCAGCTGGCCGCAGCGGACGCCAGGGACTGGGCCACCACCTATGCCGAGAAGTACCACTGGGAGATGCCCGAATCGAACGATGACGTCTGGCAGGTGACACCGGAGCGGGTCCTGGCGTGGCTCTGCGACAGCTCCGGACTGGACGGTGGCGCCGGATTCGCCAACTCCGCCACCGAGTGGCGATTTCCGAAACCCTGATCCGACAGCGTCTTTCGAGCGTTCAGTCGTCGATCTCGTCCACCGCGTACTGACCGGTGAGACGCCGCCAGACGTGCGCCCAGGAAAGCCCTACCGCCAGCACCCCGGCCAGGCAGAACAGGACGATCCAGGTGATGGCCCCGGCGGTGCTCGCATCGAGCAGCCCGAAGTCGATCAGCACCCAGACGATGGCACCGAGCAGTGCTGCCGTCAGGATGACGCCGAAGGTATCGAGGGCATTCCAGGTGGCCACCAGCAGAATGCTCCAGCCGATCACCAGCAGAACCAGCGCGAGGAAGTGGATACCCGTGAGCTCGCCGGCAGCGACCGCGTGGCTGAACCAGGTGTAGAACGAGTGGCCACTCGGGTTGTAGGTGATGAGGACCAGGGCGAGCGGGCCCACGGCGCGCAGAAGGAGGTTCAATCCGCTCACGGGTTTCGTGTTGTTTTTCGCCATAAGCTCACTCTCGACTCGGGCGGTTCCACATCCGCAGCGGATACTACCTGGTCACGCCGGTTGCCGCTCGACCTTCTCTGCTCGCGCCGCCAGCATAAGCCAGGCCAGCACCGCTCCCACCAGGAACACGGCCGGAACGTCCCCGAGCAGATTGACTCGATCCGTCGGATCGACGATCGCCTGCACCAGCATGATCGCGCCGTGCACGACGCTCGACCAGACCGTGAACCAGATCAGGCTCGCATTCGCCATCGGGTCCCTGGCCGCCATGATCAGAAACACGCCGAGCGTCGCGTACACGCCCATGATCATCTGCTCGTACTCGCGCTGCGGCGGGGTCCAGCTCCAGCCCGCGGGCCAGATCCACATCATCATGGCGGGCACGCCAACGACGAAGATGACGCCGAAAGTGCGCAGGGCGATCTTCAAAAGCTTCATCCCGGTATCTCGAGACATCCTGCCTACCTCCTGGTGGAACACGGCAGACCTTACTGCATCGAGTTGATCCGCGCTTCGGTGAGCACCTTGGTCAGGCCACCGTCGCGCCGCAGCAGGCCGATGGCACTTTCCTCGCGCACCACGTCGAAGGTGTCGTCCCAGAAGATCGGCCGCCGGAAGTAGATGTCGAGATCGAACCTCTGCAAGGGCCCGGCCGCATACAACGCGGCCATGAGGTAGTGCACACCCATGCCGCCCCCGATCAGCGGTGCCCGGAAGCCTGCCCGGCGGGCCGCCTCGGGATCGTAGTGGATGCTGTTGCCCGGCTCGCTGTATGCCACCACGATCTCGGGGGTGAGCCCGTGTGTCGAGCAGACCTCCGCCGTATCAGGTGCTGCGAGCACGGGGGGCGGCCGCTCGCCGGCGCCACGCCCCGATGCTTCCGGATCGGGCTTCAGCGACCGCCGTCGCGCCGTGATCACCCGTTCGCCGGCCTCGTCCTCGAACCAGACATCCGTATCGATCGTGCGGCCGCGAGGCACCGGGGTGACCGCCGTGATGCGCCCCCGAACGAGCAGGGGCTCGTCGAGCAGCGCCGGGCGATGCTGAACGAGCGACTGAAGCATGTTGACGTTGCCCTCGGCGCTGATACCGCTGACGACCCCGGCCCGTATCGCCAGGCCGATGAAGAAAGATGCGTCCACGGTGTTGCCGTAGAGGTCCGGGTCGATACCGCAGAGGGTGAGCTTCCCGGCCTGTTTCTCCCGGCCCACGGTCACCGACTCGGGCTCGTACTCGAACCCTTCGTGCGGGTCCACCCAACGCGGCTGTTCCGCCATAGCCAAGCTCCCGTGCCTCGCCCCGTCGTCGACATGATAGGCTTGCACAATTGTTCCACCAGGTCACCTGTCGACAGATGGCGAAGAAAAAAGGCGCCGCGAGCGTAGTGCTGATTCCGGGCGATGGCATCGGCCCCGAAATCACCGCGGCGGTGCTCGAGGTGCTCGATGCGGCCGGCGCGGAGATCGACTGGGTACGCAGCCAGGCGGGTCTCGCCGCGCTGGAAGAGGGTATGGACGTCCTTCCGGAAGCGACCGTGGAGGCCATCGACCACCACCGGGTGGCGCTGAAGGGTCCCTGCACGACCCCCGTGGGCGAGGGTTTTGCGTCGGTCAACGTGCAGCTGCGCAAGCAGTTCGACCTGTACGCAGCCGTGCGTCCGGTGCGCAGCCTGCCCGGTGTCGAGACCCGCTACCAGGATGTGGACCTGATCATCATTCGCGAGAACACCGAGGGCCTCTACAGCGGCGTCGAGAACGAGGTCGTACCAGGCGTGGTCATGAGCATGAAGGTGGCCACCGAGAACGGCTGCCTGCGCATCGCGCACTGGGCGTTCCGCTTCGCCACCCAGCGGCAGCGCCGGAAGATCACGGTCTTTCACAAGGCCAACATCATGAAGATGACCGACGGCCTGTTCCTGCGCGCCGGCGACCACGTGCACAAGCGCGAGTATCCGAACATCCAGTACGAGACGGCCATCATCGATGCCGGCTGCATGCGCCTGGTCCAGGACCCGACCCAGTTCGACATCCTGCTGCTCGAGAATCTGTACGGCGACGTAGTGAGCGATCTCTGCGCCGGTCTCGTCGGCGGCCTCGGCGTGGTCCCGGGCGCCAACATCGGCGAGGACGCTGCCGTCTTCGAAGCGGTGCACGGTTCCGCGCCGGACATCGCCGGCCGCAACGTGGCCAACCCGCTGGCGCTGCTCATGTCCGCGGTGATGATGCTCAACCACCTCGCGGAGGACAGGCCGGAGTACGGCACGGTCGCCGAGCGCATCAAGGCAGCCTATGACCAGGCGCTGCTGGACGGTCAGAAGACCCGGGACCTGGGCGGAAGTCTGAGCACCGAGGAGTTCGCCCGGGCGGTGATCGAGCGCCTCTGAGCCGCTATTGTCCCGGCGCTAGAGATCCTCGATCGGGTTGCCGGGCGCCAGCTCGCCGTTCGCCGCGCTCTCTGTCCCTGCAGAAGCGCGGTTCTGCATCTCGACGGGGGCTTCCCTCGCCTCGGCCGATGCCACCTCGCCATCCGCGCCAAGCGGCTTGTAGGTGAACCGCTGACCGCCGACGCTCGCCTCGAACATGAGACCACCCGTGGCAATGATGAACACGGCCATGCCCTTGTAGTATCCCGGCGAGGCGGCTTCGACGTCTCTGGTGCCACCGCTGGCACCCGCCTGACTGCCGGCGGTGCTGGTGGTGGCCTGCGCGTTCGCCTTGATCACCGTGGCATTCACCTGGGCGCCGAATTCGAATCCGCCCTGTGTGAACTCGCGGAATGCCCGCTCGTCTTCAAAGAAGATGATCTCGGTGAACGCCTGTCCGCCCACCTGAAACCCTAGCGATGCCAGGGTCACGGTGGTGTCGCCGGTCGGCTGGCCACCGACGAACACCCGACCCTTGCCGTAGCCGCCGGCGAGAATGAAGCCACCCTTGCCGACGGTGGGGAACACGGCGTAGCCATAGCTGCCGGAGAAGAACGGTGCCGCGGCATCCGTGTTGCGGAACACGTTTGCGGCATCGGTGTAGACGTCGGCGCGGGCCGGCGCCGCAGGCAGGGCACCGACCAGAATCGCGGCGAAACCAGCAAGCAGAGCTGCTCTTGCAGACATGCATCACTCCTAGGAATGAAGACCCGGGCACCTTATACAGCAATGTGCGCGGCAAGTTCCAATCGGCGGCGCATCGTGCCGGACAGCACACCTGAACGGAAGCTGAACAGAGCCCGTGTACGGATCCGTCAGTCGAAGCCCCCGAGGTGCCGCTTCAGCGCCGTGAGCAGGCGATTCAGCACGCCGGAAGCGAGCACGAAGTCCGCATCGAGCTGGCCCACCGGATCCTCTTCCAGCGGATCTCCGTCCTCCACCCGGTCCGTGCCGATGAGCTTGAACTTGCGGATCACGCAGTCCTGATCGAGCACCAGGGTCGCCACGTCATCGAAGGTCACCGCCAGCCGATCGAGCTTCAGGCCGTCACGCACGTGCTTCTGCACGCTGGGATCCGACAGATCGATATCCACCCAGCTCACCGAGGCACTGCCGGTAGATGGGTCCAGCATGCGGCACTCACGGCCGGGCAGGAACTCCGGCGGACCGCCGCCGAGAAACACCCGGGTGAGCAGCTTGCTCACCGGCTCGCGGAACTCGATGGGGGCGAGCGGCAGGGAGCCGAAGGCGCTGCGCAGCACGTCCAGGAACCGCTCCGCCTGGGTCTCCGAGGCGGTGTCGACCATCAGCACCTTCTCCGCCAGCAGAAACGCACCCCAGGTCCGGTCGGATTTGAGAAGCGCTCTGGGCATCAGCTCAGCGACCACCTCGTCCTTCAGGTCCCGCTTCTCCTTGCGTCCGGGCGCTCTCTCCGTGCGGCGGCTGAACTCGGCCACCCTGCCCTCCAGCGCCTCGTTCACCGCCGCGGCCGGCAGGAGCCGGGTCTGCGTGCGCAGACGGAAGAGATCGGCGCCTGCGACCCGCCGCGCCAGCAGATCCGGCACGTCCGCCACCGGCGCCTCCCAGCCGGCGCTCCGTTCCGTGAACGAGCCGCAGGGCTTGAAAGGCACGTTCTGCAGCTGCGCGGTGAGCTCCTCCTCCGATCGGGGCCACTCTCCGCTCACCCGGTACAGGCGCAGGTTTCGAAACATCCGGAATCTCGCTCGTCAGGGGCGGCGCATTATCCGGATGGGTAGCGCCGCTGTCACGCGGCGGGCTCAGCCGCCGGCCGCGACGGCTCCTGGTGAGCGGTAATCCCAGACCCGGGTGGCGAACACGCCGTAGAGAAAGAGCGAGAGCGAGACGGCCATTGCCGGCAGCAACGCGTTGAGCGTGCCGAACGTCTCGATGACGAATCCGAGAACGATGGCGCCGATCGGCGCGCTGCCCATCATTCCCAGCGTGAAAACGGAAATGATGCGCCCGCGGAAGGCCGGCTCCGCGGACTCCTGAACGATCGTCCTGGCCAGAGTCGTGGTGAAGCCCATGTTCACGCCCCAGCCGACAATGACCAGCACCAGCAGCCACCAGCTGGGTTGAAGCCACAGCAGCAGGACGATCAGGATCCGCGACAGCTGCATGATCAGAAACAGCTTGCCCGGCTGAGCGAACGGCATGAGCTTGTACATGACCATGTTGGAGAAGGCGGCGCCGGCGAAGAACACCGCCATCATCATGCCGAGCAGCGCGGCGTCGCCGTCGTAGACGCGCTTGATGATGAACGGAAACACGGTGTTGAAGGCCCCGGCGTTGAAGATGCTCGAGGCCAGGTTGATCGTCAGAATCTGGAAGACCACCCGGTTGTTGAGCGTCGCACGCAAGCCCGCGGCAATCGTCGCGAGTCGTGACGTCTGCGAGGCGTCCTCCGGAGGTGGCACGGCACCGATCCGCCGGATGGCCACCGCACCGACCGCCAGACAGGCGGCCTGGATGAGCAGCACGTTGGACAACCCCACCTGATCCATCTGGCCGGCAAGCGTGAAGCCGCCGATCTGGACCACGAACGCCACCCCCGTTGCAGCCGATACCCCACGCTGCAGGGCGGCGCCGGACACCCGGTTGAGAATGGCCTGCTGCGCCGGCGCGGAGAACGAGACGATCACGCCCATGGCCACGCCCCACACCGCCACGGCCCAGACCGAGAGTGCGTTCACCTGATCGACAACGAGCAGAAACAACGGCAACAACGGGGACA
>JASFLG010000230.1:0-6916 GCA_050118205.1 Pseudomonadales bacterium | reverse complement strand
AGCGGGTCAGGGCGCCCTCCATGGAGTCGGCATACTCCTCGAGGCTGTTGTAGGAGATGTGCAGCGTGCTCTGGGCGTCGGACTGATAGCCGAGCCGGCCCATGCGCAGCGACGTGCCGTAAGGGAGATACAGGCTGCCCTCGTCGAATGCCTGCAGTCGGTGCGGCCTGTCCTTGATGAAGCTCTTGCAGATCGCCGGCGAGGCGCCGAACAGATAGATGAGCAACCACGAGTGGCGGCGGAAGTTGCGGATCAGTCCGAAGTAACTTTCGGTCTGGAAGCGCTGCCCGGCGTGCGCCCCCCGGCTTGCGGCGAACGGCACCCAGAAGATCTGCGGCAGCGAGAAGTTGTAGTGAATACCGGAGATGGTCTGCATCAGCCGACCGTATCGATGCCCCAGACCCAGCCGGTAGACGGTCTTCGCGGTGGCGATGTTCGAGGTGCCGTATCGCCCGACCGGAATGTCCTCGTCGTTGCCGAGCATGCAGGGCATGCTGCCGGCCCAGAGCAGCTCGTCATCCAGGTGCTGGTAGACAAACCGGTGCACGTCGCGGAGCTCCTCGATCGCCGAGTCCGGGTCTGCATGCACCGACGTGATGAGCTCGAGCTGTGCTTCCGAAAAGTCCGTGGTGATGTTGGGATGGGTCAGGGGCGAACCCAGCGTTTCCGGGTGACGGCGCGGCGACAGCTGTCCCTCCGGCGTGACCCGCAGGCTCTCCTTCTCGATGCCGCAGCACAAGCCGTTCAGCAGTCGGGGTTCCCGCTCGAGAAACGCCGGCAGGGTGAAGCGAGATTGCACCTACAACCTCCGTGTCTGAGTCGAACCGGGCGTATGCCGCGCGAACGCCGACACGCGCTTCGCGCGGAGATTAGCTAGAAATCAGCCGCTGGACCAGCGCTGACGATGGCGTCGTCGACGTCGTACCTGGCAAAGTTGGCGACGAATTTGGCGACCAGGTGGCGTGCCGTCTCGTCGTATGCCTTCTTGTCCTGCCAGGTATTCCTGGGGTTCAGGATGTGCGTGTCGACGCCGGGTACGCTGGTCGGAATTTCCAGGTTGAAACCCGGCAGCGTCTCGGTTGCCACGTCGTCGAGCGCTCCGGACTGGATGGCGCTGATGATGGCGCGTGTGGTCGGAATGCTGAAACGCTCGCCGACGCCATAGCCGCCGCCCGTCCAGCCGGTGTTGACCAGGTAGACCCTGGAGCCGAAGTCTTCGATTCGCTTGATCAGCAGGTCCGCATAGACCCGTGCCGGGCGAGGGAAGAACGGCGCGCCGAAGCAGGTGGAGAAGGTGGTCTTGAAGGCTTCCGTGGAGCCCACCTCCGTGGAGCCGACCTGGGCGGTGTAGCCGGACAGAAAGTGGTAGGCGGCTGCCTCCTTGGAGAGCACGGACACCGGGGGCAGCACGCCGGAGACGTCGCAGGTGAGGAAGATGATGTGTTTCGGCTCGCCGGCCCGGTTGTCGTCCACCTTCGCCCGAATGTTGTCGCGCGGGTAGCAGGCCCGTGTGTTCTCGGTGAGCGTTGCGTCCGCGTAGTCGGGCACCCGCGTGTCGCTATCGATCACGACGTTCTCGACGATGGCGCCGAAGGTGATCGCGTCGAAGATGACCGGCTCGTTCTCGCGGGTGAGGTTGATGCACTTCGCGTAGCAGCCGCCTTCGAAGTTGAATACCGTACCCTTGCCCCAGCCGTGCTCGTCGTCGCCGATCAGGAAACGCTCCGGATCGGCGGACAGCGTGGTCTTGCCGGTGCCGGACAGACCGAAGAACAGCGTGACGTCATCCTCGTGCCCCAGGTTCGCGGAGCAGTGCATGGGCAGGACGTCCTTCTCCGGAAGCAGGAAGTTCAGCACACTGAACATGGACTTCTTCATCTCGCCGGCATAGCGCATGCCCGCGAGCAGCACCTTGCGCTGCGCGAAGTTGATCATCACCGTGGCGTCGCTCGCGGTGCCGTCACGCTTCGGGTCGCAGGCGAAGTTGGGCGCATTGATGACCTGCCAGACCTGCTTGTTGTGCGGGTTGTAGTGATCCGGCGTGATGAACAGCGCGCGTCCGAACAGGGCGTGCCAGGCGAGCTCGGTGGTGACCTCGATGGGCAGATAGTGTTCCGGGTCCGCGCCGACGTGCAGGTGGGAGACGAACGTCTCCCGGTCCTCCAGGTGCAGCAGCACGCGCTCCCAGAGCGCATCGAAGATCTCCGGGGAGATCGGCTGGTTGATCTCGCCCCAGTCGATCGAATCGGACGTCGACGGTTCGTTGACGATGAATCGGTCCTTGGGAGAGCGACCGGTTCGCTTGCCGGTCCTGGCGACGATGGCGCCGTTGCTGGCGAACTGACCCTCACCGCGAAGTACGGCAAGCTCGGCGAGAACCGGGCGGGAAAGATCGAGGTGAGTGATTTTTCTCGACGTGGTGTCGATGTCTACGGCCATGACGTCTCGTGCAAGTGAACCCCAGGTAGCGGCGCATTATGCCAGACCAAAATACTCAGGCATACGTCCACTATGTCAGCGAGCCTTCTGGGTTCCGGATGCCCCGAAACCCCCACAGAATCAGTGGACCGGCGGATCCGGCGGCTCGAAGAGCAGGTGTACGTCGATGGCATCGAAGCGCTCCACGGCGCCGCAGATCTCGCAGGTGACCAGAATCTCTCCCGGCATCTTGGGCGGTGCGTGCTCTTCGATCAGCTCGAGCAGCTCCTCGCGGCTGAAAGCCTGGAGCGTTGCCGCGGTCTTCTCCCGGCTGCACGTGCAGGAGAAACGGAGGCTGCGCGGCGGCTGAACGGTGAGCGTGTGGCGGGCGAACAGGCGGCGAAGCAGCGTGTGCGGGTCGAGCTCGGCGAGCTCCGCGTCCGTGAGCGTGCTGGCGAGCACGCCGATCTCCTCCCAGAAAGCGTCGTTGTGGTCGAGCTCGATCTCGGTGGCGTGATCCGAATCCGGCAGCCGCTGCAGCAGCAGGCCCGTGACCGTGTCGTCGGCGGCCGCGAACAGGAGGCGGGTCGGCAGCTGCTCGCTCTCGGCGAAGTAACGTTCCAGGTTCGCGGCGAGGCCGCTATCGGTGATACCGACCATCCCCTGGTAGGCCTGGTCGGCGTTTTCCGGAATCAGCGTCAGGGCCAGCTGGCCGGCGCCGAGCAGGGCGTGCAGAGACTCCGATTCGGGCAGGGAGGCCGCGTCGGGCCAGCGGGCAATGCCGCGCAGCAGGTGGCGGGACCGGCATTCGGCCAGCACGGTGGTCAGCGGGCCCGGCCCCCGGGACTGCAGGGCAACCGCTCCGTCGAACTTGATGCCGTCGGCGACCAGCGCGACGGCCGCGAGCATCTCGCCGAGGAGCGCGGCGACGTTGTGCGGATAGGTCTGGTGGTCGTTGATCACCTCGAGCACGTCCTGAAGCCGAACCCACTGGCCGCGGACGGGTCCGTCGACGAAGCTGAACCGCTGAATGACGTCGTGCTGGCTGCTCAAGACTCCTCCTTCAACCGTCTGATCTCCCGCCGATCGCGACCCGACGGACGTGTCCTGGGCACCTTGAGCCCGGCGCGCTCCATGCGCCGTCGCGCGACCTCCGCTTCGCGTCGTTCCACGGAATCCTCGGTCTCGCGATAGAGTTTCCGGGCGCTCGCCGCGTCGCCTCGCTGTTCGCTGAGCCCTTCCACAGTCACGGTCTCCGCGGTCCAGCCCCGGCGGATGGTGAGCATGTCTCCGACGCTCACTTCCTTGCTCACCTTGGGCTTGCTGGTGTGATGCTCGTTGCCCCTGGGTGCCATGTGGTAGTCGACCTTGCCGCCTTCGATGGCGGCCTTGGCCTGGGCGCGGGTGCGGAAGAAACGTGCGGCCCACAGCCAGCGGTCGAGGCGTACGCCGCTCACCGGTTCTCCCCTGCCGCCTCCGGCGGATCGATCAGGTCGGCGAAATCTCCGACCGCCGGGTGGGCCAGCCCCTGTCGCGCCGGGCGTTGGCTGTCCGGCTGAGCAACGGTGAGCAGCTGGGCGATGCCGAAGTCCGCGGCGGCATCCAGTACAGCGGCGTTGTCATCAATCAGCAGCGTTCTCGCGGGATCGAAGGGATGCTCGACCATGAGCGTCTCCCAGAAGCACCGCGACTCCTTGGGCGCCCCGTAGTCGTGACAGGAGACGACGGCGTGCAGCCGCTCGGCGAGCCCGGTGTGACGGTCCTTCACTGCCAGGCTGTCCCGGTGCGCGTTGGTGACCAGCACCGAACGGCGCCGCGTGGTATCCAGGTGGGCCAGAAACTCCCGGGCGCCCGGTCGGTAGGCGATCAGCCTCACGAGCTCCTGGTGCAGGGCCACGATGTCCAGCCCGGTGAACTCGGCCCAGTAGTCGAGGCAGTAGAACTCGAGGCGCCCGCGGCAGGTGTTCATGTGCTCGAAGAGGTGCGTCCGGGCGTGGTCCAGGGTCAGACCGTGGCGCTGGCTGAAACGCTCGGGGAGCAGGTGTGTCCACAGGGTGTTGTCGTAGGCCAGATCGAGCAGCGTGCCGTCCATGTCGAGCAGCACCGTGTCGATGGCTTCCCAGCTGACCAAAAACGCACTCCTTGCAGTCCTTCCAGGTCGCGTCGAGGCAGGCATCGCGACCGATGGGCCTGCACTGGTCAAGTATAATAACCCGTTTGGTCGTGACGGCGCGCGGCGTCGGCGCGGAACGTCCGAGAGTTTTGGGGGTTGAACGACATGGGGGTACCCGAGATCAGGGCCGTGCGGACCATCGCGCGTTCCCGTTTCTTCCGGATCGAGGAACTGGACCTCAGGTTCGGCAACGGGGTGGAGCGAACGTACGAGCGACTGCCGGGGTCGGGAAGGGCGGCGGTCATGGTGGTTGCCCTCAACGACGCCAACGAGCTGGTGCTGATCCGCGAGTACGCCGCCGGTTTTCACGAGATGCAGCTGACGCTGGTCAAGGGCGCGGTGGACTACGGCGAGTCCCTGGAGGAGGCCGCCAACCGGGAGCTGAAGGAAGAGGCCGGTTTCGGCGCCCGCCGCATCGATTTCATCAAGAAGCTCAACCTTGCGCCTGGGCACATGGGCTTCACCATCAATCTGCTGCTGGCCCGGGATCTCTACCCCGAGCGGCTGCCGGCGGACGAGCCGGAGCCCCCGGAAGTGGTCACCTGGCCGCTCGAGGCGCTCGATTCGCTCATCGTGAGCGATGACTTCCGCGAGGCGCGCGCGATCGCCGGGCTCTTCCTGGTGCGTCATTACCTGGAGAACGACCCCGGCGGCGCCTGACCCACCAGCGCGGACCCACCAACGCAGACCCACCAACGCAAAGGACGAAATGACCCATGACTGATCCAACCGGCAGCGGTACGCTGCCAGACGCGGAGACCCTGGCCCGTGTCATCGAGCTGGTCGAAGCTGCCGGCGAGGCCATCCTCCGCGTCTACGAGACCGACTTCGACGTCGAGACCAAGCAGGACGACTCGCCCCTCACCCAGGCGGACCTGGCGGCGCACCGGATTCTGGCGGAAGGGCTGGCGCAGCTGACGCCGGAGATTCCGCTGTTCTCCGAAGAGGCGGATGCTCCGCCCTTCAGCGAGCGCCGGCGATGGCAGCGATACTGGCTGGTTGATCCGCTGGACGGGACCAAGGAGTTCATCAGCCGAAACGGCGAGTTCACGGTCAACGTGGCGCTGATCGACGGCCACCGACCGCGCTTGGGGGTGGTGGGCGTGCCGGTGCGGAGCCAGATCTACGTCGGGGTCGAGGACGAAGGCGCCTACCGGCTGACCCGCACGGGCGGCGGCGTCGAGCGTCGGGCGCTGGAAGGCCGGCGCAGGGTCGAGGCGGATCCACTGGTGGTCGTGGCCAGCCGCAGTCACGGCGGGGAGCGCCTGGAGCGCTACCTGGAAGCGCTCGAGGAGACCTTCGGTGACGTGCTGCGCACGCCGGTGGGCAGCTCCCTGAAGCTGTGCATACTCGCCGAAGGCGAGGCGGACCTTTACCCGCGTCTCGGGCCGACGTCCGAGTGGGACATCGCGGCAGCTCACGCCGTGCTCGCCGCGGCGGGCGGCGATGTCTGGGCGGTGGACGGCAGCCCGCTGACCTACAACAGCAAGGAGTCGGTACTCAATCCCGAGTTCTTTGCCGCCGCAGATGGCGCCTATCCCTGGCGCGCCCGGCTGCCGGTGGTACCCGGCTGACACAACACAACACAACACAACACACCGCGAGGAGAATCCCATGGCGGATACCAGACGACCCCTTCCAAAACCCACGCCGGAGACCGCTCACTTCTGGGAGGGTACTCGGGCCGGCGAGCTGCGACTGCAGAGGTGCGATCAATGCGACCACGTCTATTTTCCGCCGCGCCCGTTCTGCCCGGCGTGCAGCTCCCGGTCGGTGTCGGTCTTCGCGGCGAGCGGTCGGGGCACGCTCGACAGCTATGTGATCAACGAACGTCCGCATCCGGCCTTCGACGGTCCGTACAGCATCGCGCTGGTGCGGCTGGACGAAGGGCCACGAATGATGACCAACATCGTCGGCTGCGAGCAGACCCCCGAGGCGCTTGCCCTCGACATGCCCGTCAGGGTGCGTTTCGAGTCGGTGAGTGACGAGATCTCGCTGCCGCTGTTCGAGCCCGCGGTGGAAGGAGGTGCGGCATGAGCCTGCCCCGGATCGCCGTGGTCGGCGCCGCGGAAACCACCGAGCTCGGCATCATCCCCGACATGAGCCAGCTTCAGCTGCACGCGGATGCCGCGCTGAACGCCTTCGCGGACGCCGGCATCAGCGCAAAAGACATCGACGGTGTGGCCACGGCCGGCGAGTCGCCGACGGCGGTTGCGCACTACCTGGGCATCTCCCCCACCTGGGTCGACGGCACGTCGGTGGGCGGCTGCTCGTTCATGATTCACGTGCGTCACGCGCTGGCTGCCCTGCAGACGGGGCAGTGCA
>JASFLG010000229.1:0-6939 GCA_050118205.1 Pseudomonadales bacterium | reverse complement strand
TTCCGGGAACAGCTCCTTGACCGCTTCGGCCAGCACGTGGGCGGCATCGTGGCGCAGGAGCTCTACCCCGTCCTCGGACTTCGCCGTGACGATCTCTACGGCGGCATCCCGCTCGATCGGCAGGTAGATATCCTTCATCACCCCGTCGACCTTGATCGCCAGGGCGGCCTTGGCCAGTGACTTGGAGATATCGCCGGCCACCTCGGCACCGGTCACCGGGCCCTCGTAGGACCGGACCGAACCGTCGGGTAGCGTGATGTTCACCATGCTCTTCTGCCCCTGTCGAGCCGGGCTCGTAAAAACGCGCGATTGTGCCACCGAGCGGCGTCCCGGTCGACTGCGGACCCGCTCAGGCCCTCTCGACGCCCCGGTACCCTTGAAATTTCGCGTGCCGACCCTATATCGACTTCGGCTGCCGCGAGGCAGTCTTACGTCTCCCTGATGGAGCAATTTTTATTCAGATCTGTAATGAATGGAGGTTGTTTTATTATGGCTACGTTTGACATCACCCCCCTGTTCCGCTCCACGGCCGTCGGCTTCGATCGCGCCTGGGACCAGCGGAACACCGCTCTCCACCTGGACAGCGCCGGCTACCCGGCCTACAACATTCTGCGCACGGGTGACGAGGAGTTCCGCATCAGCCTGGCGGTGCCCGGCTTCACCGAACGGGAAATCACCGTGGAGACGCGGGAAGGCACGGTCTGGGTCAAGGGCGAGCGCAGCGTCGACCCGAACCACAACCAGTACATCTATCGAGGCATCGAGCTCGGGGGCTTCCAGCGGACGTTCCAGCTCCCCGAGCACGTGCAGGTGAGGGGTGCCCGGCTCGAATCCGGCATGCTGCACGTCGATCTGGTGCGGGAGCTGCCGGAAGCACTGCGACCGAGAAAGATCGAGGTGACGAGCGGCGACGCTGCCCGTCCGGTGCTGGAAGACAGCTCCAAGGCTGCCTGACGCGATCGGTGGACTGACGGCCCGGTCCGTCGGCCGGGCCGTCGCTCAGCGATCCAGCGCCTTGTTCCACTCGGCAATGCGGTCCGACTGAGCCGTGACGAGCGGCTCCGTATCCCCTTCGATGGTGATCCGGACGATCTTGTCGCCCTGGGCGATCGCATTCACCACGTCCTGATCGGCGTCTCCTTCCACCTCGCCGAAGATCGTGTGCTTGCCGTCCAGCCAGGGCGTGGGCACGTGGGTGATGAAGAACTGGGAGCCATTGGTTCCGGGTCCGGCATTGGCCATGGACAGCTTGCCGGGTGCCGAATGCTTGAGCGAGGCGTCGAACTCGTCCTCGAAGGTGTAGCCCGGGCCACCGGTACCGGTGCCGCGCGGGCAGCCGCCCTGGATCATGAAGTCGTCGATCACCCGGTGGAAGTTCAACCCGTCGTAGTAGCCGCGCTTCGCCAGGTTGACAAAGTTCGCCACGGTGACCGGTGCCTTGTCGGGCAGGAGGTCGATACGGATCGTGCCCTTGCTCGTCTCGATGATGGCTCTGATGCTCATGCGTTCTCCTCAGCTGCCGGACTTCTTGCCCATCTCGGGCGCGTGGTGCGCGGGAATGGCAGAGGCGGCGTTTGCCTCCTCCGACATGGCCTTGACCGCACGTTCGTTCTCCATGATCTTGGAGATCACCGCCTGGCCGGCGCGCTCGAAGACCTCCCGGTGGTTGATCACATAGTCCTGGGACTCGCGATAGGAATCGAGCATGCCGTTGACTTCCGGAATCACGTAGCGCGCGACCATGTCCCAGCTGCGTCGGGTGGCTTCCGGGTTGGCCCAGTCGTTGACGAATCCGATCACGGTGCCGAAGCCGCCGGTCAGGGTCTGCAGGCGGCGGACGGTCTCCACCAGATCGTCCGGCGTGCCGATGATGGCCATGGCGCTGTCGCCGCCGGACATCTCCTCGATGGCCTGATCCGCGTTCTCGTACGCCACCGCGCCTGGGCGCATCAGGGTCCCCACCGTGTATTCGTTGTGCCAGCGCAGGAGGCCGTGCTTCGCCTCCTCCTGTGCCTGCTTCCTGGTCTCGGCGAGGTGCCAGGAAAGCACCACCCGCCAGTTGCCGCGGTCCACCGTGTTGCCGTGCTTGGCCGCGCTTTCCTCGGCAAAGCTCCACTGGGTCGGCAGGGCCTGCAGGCCGGCCGTGGACATGGAGCCGATGGAGAGCACGCCGGTACCGTGCTTGCCCGCCAGGGTCATCCCGGAAGGGCTCACCATGGAGGCGACGGCAAACGGCAGATCCTCCTGGAGCGGCAGCAGCTGCAGGCGCGCGTCCTTGAGGGTGAACCAGTCGCTGTCGTAGCTGAACCGATCATCGCCCCGGAGCAGGCGGCGGATCACGCCAATGGCCTCGTCCTGGCGGTCGCGCTGCACCATCGGATCGATACCCAGCGTATAGGCGTCTGACGGCAGTGCGCCGGGGCCGCTGCCGAAGATCACCCGACCACCGGTCATGTGATCCAGCTGCACGATGCGCTGCGCCACGTTGAAGGGATGGTGATACGGCAGCGAGACCACGCCGGTACCGAGCCGGATGCGGTGAGTCCGCTCGCCGGCGGCCGCGAGGAACAGCTCCGGGGAAGCGATCACCTCCCAGCCGGTGGAGTGGTGCTCGCCGCACCAGAACTCGTCGAACCCGAGCTCATCGAGCTGCTGGACCAGATCGAGGTCCCGGCGGAGCTGCAGGGTCGGGCTTTCGCCGATGGGATGGTGGGGCGCCAGAAAGGCACCGAACTTGACGCGCGACATAATGACTCTCCCGAAGGCTGGCAATACGAAAGGCGGGATTCTCGCACTTCAACCCCGAACTGACCAATCAAGTATGATCCTCCGGGATGAGCGACCTTGCCGCAGAACGCCCGGTACCGGCTTCCATTGCCCGGGAGCGGCTGCCGCTCGGCGTCATCTGGTCCTTCACCCTTTCACGGGTGGCGTTCTCGCTGATGGGCGTGATCTTCGGCGTCTACCTGATGAAGTACGCCACCGACGTGCTGCTGATTGCGCCGGCCACCATGGGCATTCTGCTGGCTGCGGCCAGACTCTGGGACGGGGTCACCGACCCGCTGGTCGGCTACCTTTCGGACCGCACGCGCTCCCGGATCGGTCGTCGGCGGGTATGGCTGTACGGGTCCGCTCTGCCCATCGCGGTGGGCACCATCATGGTCTGGTCGCCGCCGGCCGATCTGACCGGGGTACCCCTGGTGGTCTGGATGGCCGTGGCTCTGATCGTCTACGAGACCGCCGGCACCGCCTACATGATTCCGCATGGCGCGCTCGGCATGGAGCTCACCCAGGACTACCACGAGCGCACGCGGCTGTTCGGCTATGCGCATATGATCGGCTTCATCGGCAGCGTGCTCGGTATGGGTACGCTTCAGCTGATGAACATGACGGAGGACAAGCGGACCTTCGCCTTCGAGCTCTCCTGCATCGCCGGCACCACCGTCTTCTTCGCCATCATCGCGACCACCCGCTTTCTTCCGGAACGAAAGGAGTATCAGGGCCGGGGCAATGCCAGCGTCTTGCGCTCCGTCACCGATGTCTTCAGGAACGCGCACGCGAGGCTGCTACTCGTGGTGTTCGCCATCGAGACCTACGGTATGGCCAGCATTCTCACGCTGACGCCCTATCTCGTGACCTACGTCTTCCCGCTCGAGGCCCTGCTGGTGGTGGTCATGATGACCTACGCCCTGCCCCAGGTGGTGTTCACGCCGTTCTGGATGTGGCTCGCCCGGCGCATAGGCAAGCAGCGGGCATGGACGGCCGCGCTGCTGCTGTCCACGATTCCGTTCGTGTCGTTTTATTTTCTCGATGAGCCCGGCATCATCTTCTGGGTGCTCACCTTTCTCTGCGGCTTCCTCGCCGGCTGTGGCGCGGTGGTACAGCCGGCCATTCAGGCGGACGTGATCGACTACGACGAGCTGACCACGGGAGACCGCAAGGAAGGCGCGTATCTGGCTGTGTGGAACCTGATCCGCAAGTGCTCCGCTTCCCTGTGTGCGCTGATCACCGGTCTGGTACTCCAGTACGCCGGTTTCGAGCCGAACGCCGTGCAGAGCGAGGAAACCGTGAGCGCGATACGAGCCATCTTCGGGCTGCTGCCGGCGGTCTGCTACCTCGCCGGTGGTCTGCTGTTCACCCGTTTCAAGTTCAACGAAGCCGAGCACCAGGCCACCCGCGCAGCCATCGAGCGGCGGGCTTGAGTTCCGCCACCGGCTGGCTACCATCCGCCCGAAATGACGTACCCCGGCTGACATGCGCCTGCTGCTGGTCTCAGATGCCTGGTTTCCCCAGCTCAACGGCGTGGTGCGCGCGCTCTCCACGGTGCTCGGCCACCTGGAGGCCGCCGGTCACGAAACGGTGGTGCTCGGCCCGGAGCGCTTCCGCAGCGTGCCCGCCCCCACTTATCCGGAAATCCGGCTCGCGCTCGCCACCCCGCGCGCCGTGGGGCGGTTCATCGACGAGGCGGCGCCCGACCACGTGCACATCGCCACGGAGGGACCGCTGGGCCTCAATGCGCGCTTCTGCCTGAAGCGCCGCGGCATGGCCTTCACCACCTCGTTCCACACCCTGTTCCCGCAGTACCTCGAGCTGCGCTTCCACATCCCGGCCCGCTGGACGTTTGCCGGGCTGCGCCGTTTTCACAGCGCGGCCGCGAGAACCATGTACAACACGGAGAGCATGCGGGAGATGCTCGAGAGCCACGGATTCAGGAACCTGATCCGGTGGATCCGCGGTGTGGACACCAACCTCTTCCGCCCGGTGCCTCCGGTCGATCTGGACCTGCCGCGGCCGATCCAGCTCTACGTCGGCCGGATCGCCGTGGAGAAGAGCATCGAGGACTTTCTGCGCCTGGACACTCCCGGCAGCAAGGTCCTGGTGGGCGACGGTCCGCAGCGCGAGGAGCTCGAAGCGAAGTACCCGGATGCGCACTTTCTGGGGGTAAAGCGCGGCGAGGAGCTGGTGGCCCACTATTGTGCTGCAGACGTATTCGTCTTTCCGTCCCGGACGGACACCCTGGGGCTGGTCAACCTGGAAGCCATGGCCTGCGGCGTGCCGGTGGCCGCCTATCCGGTTCAGGGTCCGAAGGACGTGGTCGCCGACAGCGGCGCCGGGGTGCTGAACGAAGATCTTCGTCAGGCCATCATGGACGCCGTCGGTATCGATCCCGAGGTGTGCCGGGCACGGGCACTCGAGCACACGTGGGAGGCCTCGGCCCTCGAGTTCGCGGCCAACCTGGTCCCCGTCCGGCCAGCGCCGGTCAGAGCGAGCGACTGAGCGTCACCAGGTAGGAGCCGTAGGCGGCGAGCACCACCGCTGCCTGAGGCCAGCGAACGCCCTTCGGCAGGGCGAGAAACACCAGCACCAGAAGCGTCAGACCGAGCAGCATGGGCAGGTCGAAGACGAGAATCGCGTGCGGAAAGTCGATCGGCGCCACCGTCGCCGCCATCCCGACCGGCAGCAGCGTATCCAGCACGTTCGATCCGATCAGATTGCCAACCGACATGCCGACCCGCCGCCGCATGACGGCAGCCACCGAGATGACCACCTCCGGCAGGCTGGTGCCCACCCCGACGATGGCGATACCGATGAAGGATTGATCCACGCCCCACTGGATGGCGAGCGTCATGGCCATGCGCACGATCAGCTCGGCGCTGAATACCACCACCGCGATGCCAACGCCCAGGCGCAGCCAGTTGGCCAGCACGTTACGCTGCGCCCGCTCCTCGTCCGCCTCCAGGCTGCGCACCCCGGTGACCAGGCCTTCCTGATGCAACACCGAGTACACGTACGCCGCAAACACGAGCATGAGGCCGATGCCTTCGTAGCGGTTCACGTGGCCATCCAGCCCCACCAGCGCCAGCAGCCCCGTGGCCGCGAGCAGCACGCCGCCATGATGGACGAGCCGCAGCGTCGGCACCGTCAGCGCACCGACGATCCCCGCGAGACCGATGCACAGGCCGAGCTGCCCGAAGCAGCTGCCGATGGCGTTGCCGACAATGAGGCCCGAGGTGCTCTGACCGGCGAGCTGCCGCAGGGCCGCATCCAGGCTAACGACCAGCTCCGGAAGGTCGCTGCCTACCGCCAGCACCACGACGCCGACGAAAAAATCCGAGATGCGGTGGTGGTGCGCGACCACGACGGCATTGTCGAGAACGATCTTCGTTCCCCAGACGATGGCGGCAATGCCGAAGAGGAGGAACGCGAGCGGCGCGGAAAATACCACGCTACGGATTCGGGGCCATCGATATTCCGGCCAGTCCCGTACGTCCCATCATGCCTCCAACGCCGATTCAGCGTCGATTAAACCAGAGGCACCCTCAGGGTGACACCAGGTGCGCGAGCTTCTGCGGGTTGCGCACCACGTACAGCCGCCGGATGAGGCCCGCTGCCACCTCGAGCTGCAGCGTCGCGATCAGCACATCGTCCTGGCGCACCAGCAGGCCGGGCCCGCCGTTCAGCTCCGTAAAACGGAATTCGAGCCGCCCTTCCCGCTCGAGCCTCGCGGCGATGTGCAGCGTCACCTGAGCGATGCGCGCCGGCTCGGTGACCGGGACGATCGCCGCGCTGACCACGCCACCACCATCTGTGTACGCGATGCAGTCTTCGGCAAAGAGCCCCACGAGGGCCTCGATGTCCCGTTCCGCCACGGCGGCCAGCAGGGCCTCGAGCAGCGCCCGCTGCTCGCCCGGCGTGTCGCTGACACGTGGCTCGTGGACCTCGGCGGCCAGGTGCGCACGGGCGCGGCGATAGCGTTGCCGGCAGGCCGCCGCCGATGCGTCGAGCATGGCGCCGATGTCTGCAAAGCCGAGCTCGAAGCCGTCCCGCAGAACGAACACGGCCCGTTCCGCCGGGCTCAGCCGTTCCAGCATCAGCATGAGCCCGATGCCGAGCTGCTCGGCAAGCTCGGCGACCTGCTCCGGGGCCCCGGTCGGCAGC
>JASFLG010000228.1:0-6948 GCA_050118205.1 Pseudomonadales bacterium | reverse complement strand
TCGGCAGCTGCCAGGCGTCGCAGCTCCGGAAGCCCGTTCGGCAGTGCGTACTTGCCGATGTCGGGATCCTGATCGAGCGCGGTGGCTACCGCCCGGCGGATGTTCGCCGGGGTCGGAAAGGAGGGCAGGCCCCAGCTTAGGCTGGCCACGTCGTCGACGCGGGCGGCGCGCATGGCCATCTCCTTGATGGCGGACAGCGAAGCACGCGCCACTTCCGGGTTGATCAGATGCTCACCGCCCGTCATGTTCGATCTCCAACCATTGCCTGCTTGCTGCCCATCATAGCAACGGCTTCCTGCGGTGGAGCCGGTTCCTGGCTAGGTGGAACCGCGCATGGTGCCTTCCATCGCAGCGACATAAGATTGCGCATTCGGCGCGGACGCGCGAGGGAACGGCGGAGGCAGGGACCCGGGACGATGACGCTCAGCTTCGAACACTACCGCGCGCAGACGGTGAGCACAGGACGTCAACACAGCTTCTCGGAGGGGCGGCTGTGCATCGACATCGAGATGCTGGCCCGATCGCTCCGGGAGCGCGACGAACGGCTTCAAAGCGTGCGCGTGGACATCGCCCGGCCGGGCACGTCCACTCGGATCCTGTGCTGCAAGGACGTCGTGCAACCACGCTGGCGCCGTGGTGCTGCCGGTAGCGGCGCCGGCGTCGTCCGGTTGCTCGACAACGTGGCGGTGGCGAGCTGCGGTCCGATCGTAGGGTTTCAGGAAGGCATCATCGACATGTCGGGACCCGGTGCGGCATACACACCGTTCTCCGAGCTGCATCTGCTGGTGGTGCAGCTCGAGGTGGCCGACGATCTGCCCGCCCACGAGCACGAGGCGGCCGTTCGGGAGGCGGGTATCGAGGCGGCGCGACAGGTTGCCGACGTGCTCGCGTCCGCGGGCCCGGACCCGGATACGGTGGAGGCTTTTCCTTGGAAGACGCCGGATCCCGGGACCGGTTTGCCGAGGATCGTCTACGTCGATCTGATGCTGAGTCAGGGTCTGCTGCACGACACCTGGGTACTCGGAGAGAACGCCAGGACGGGGCTGCCCCGGATTCTGGACCCGCGGGTGCTGATCGACGATGGTGTGATTTCCGGCAACTGCGTGAGCGCGTGCGACAAGAACACGACCTTCCATCATCAGAACAACCCGCTGATTCTCGAGCTGCTTCGCGGGCACGGTCAGAGGTGGGACTTCGCCGGCGTCGTGGCAACCAACTGCCCGACACGCCTCCATGACAAGGAGCACTCCGCGTCGCGTGCGGTGTCCCTGGCGGCGACGCTGAATCCGGACGGCGCGATCGTCAGCAAGGAAGGATTCGGCAATCCGGATGCGGATCTCATGATGCTCGTCCGTGGGCTGGAGCGGGCGGGAATCAGGACGGTTGCGATCACCGACGAGTTTGCGGGTCGCGACGGCGCTTCGCAGTCGCTGGCGGACGTGACGGCGGAGGCGGACGCGGTGGTTTCCACCGGTAATGCCAATGCGGTCGTGGAGCTGCCACCCATGGAGACCGTGCTCGGTCCGGTCGCGGACGTCGCGCGACTGGCGGGCGGGTATGCCGACTGCCTTCGCGACGACGGAAGCATGGCGGTGGAGCTGCAGGTGATCATGGGCGCAACCAACGAGCTCGGCTTCTCCCGGTTGAGCGCCCGGGGCATCTGACGTGCCGATTCGCGCCATCCACTTTCTGAATCAGTTCTTCGGCGGGATCGGCGGCGAGGAGGCGGCCGATTCCCCGCTGGTGGTCCTCGACGGTCCTCGCGGTCCGGGCCAGGCACTCATGCGTCTCGTTCCGGACATCGAGATCGTTGCGACCATCGTCGCGGGCGACAACTACGTGGCCGAGCACACCGAGCGCGCTGTGGCTGAGGCGCTGGAGCTGATCGAAGCGCTTCGTGACCGGTCGCCGGTCGATGTGCTGGTCGCGGGTCCAGCCTTCATTGCCGGCCGCTACGGGATTGCCTGCTCGGCGATCTGCGCTGGAGTGGAGTCGAGACTGGGCATCCCGGCGGTGACCGCGCTGCATCCGGAGAATCCGGCGCTGGATACCTATCGCCATGTGCTCACCGCTGTGCGTGCCGGGCGAGACGTGATGGACATGCAGCATGCGCTCGAAGCGATGGGCCGGGTGGGGATCAAGCGGGCACGGGGTGAAACGCTCGGTCCGGAGGACGCCCTGCTGGAAAAGGGGCTACGCAGCAACTACGTGGCCGAGCGCAGCGGCGCGCAACGCGCAATCACCATGCTGCTCGCAAAGCTGTCCGGCGCCCCCTACGTGACGGAGTACGCGATGCCGGAGTTCGATCGGGTAGCACCAGCGCCACCGATCGAGGATGCGAGCCGGGCAGTGATCGCAATGGTCACGACGGGGGGGATTGTCCCCAGGGGCAATCCGGATCACATCGAGTCGGCGAGCGCGAGCCGCTACGGCGCTTACGACATCAGCGGGCTCGACAGGCTGAGTGCTGCGACCCATGTGTGCGTTCACGGTGGCTACGATCCGACCTATGCGAACGAAGACCCGAACCGTGTGCTGCCGCTCGACCAGGCGCGGGTGCTGGAGCGCTCAGGCAGGATCGGCCGTCTGCACAACACGTACTACGCGACCGTAGGCAACGGCACGTCGGTCGGCCAGGCGCGGCGTTTCGGCACGGAGATCGCGCCGCTGCTCGTCAACGAGGGTGTACAGGCGGTCATCCTCACCAGCACGTGAGGCACCTGCACGCGTTGCGGGGCAACGATCGTCAAGGAACTGGAACGGGCGGGGCTGCCCGCAGCTCACGTCTGTTCGATTGTCACCATCTCGAAAACGGTAGGCGCTAACCGGATCGTTCCGAGCATCGCCATTCCGCACCCTCTGGGCGACCCGTCGCTGCCGGAGGCAGAGGAGCGGGCATTGCGCCGTTCGCTGCTGGAGAAGGCGCTGACCGCGCTGGAAACACCGCTCGAGGATCAGCGGGTCTTCGACTGAGTGGCTGGCCCACGCTCAGCCTTCGCGGATCTCGCGCAGCAGAGTGCAGACGCGCTCGATCACCGAGTCCTCCACCTCCAGCTCCTTGAAAGACATTTCCTTTTCCCAGACCTCAGGAGGTATTTCGTCCTTCAGCTCGAAGATGTGATAGCTCTTGAGTCCCAGCGCTATGCCGCCGAGCGCACCTGCGTAGCTCGGATCGCCCTCCTTGAAGGTGGTCGCCATGATGCGCAGGTTGCCGGGTTCGTTGAGACCGAAAACGAGCACGAGCTGGTCGGCCCCGTACCTTTCGGCGAGGTGCTTGATCTGTTCCTGCTCCGCAAGACCTGCGGCGCCGGCAGAGGTTCAGACGAAGCAGGACGTGGTCTCGTAGACCACTTCGCCGCCGGCGGCGGTCACGCAGTTGCGTATGGCATGTCCGGAGACGTCGTCGCGCTCTCCGAACACGACGACCTTGCGGCCTTTCAGCACGCTGCTGTCTGTCCGATCGCTGTTGCTCATGATTCACACTCCCTGGGCAGGCGGCCCGTATGGCTCAACCGTGTGCCTCCAGCAGAAAGGATACACCGTCGTAGAGCTCGGTCATCCGGTTCAGGAACAGGCTCGCCTTGCAGACGAACATGGCCCGCCGGATACGTCCCTGGCGCATGGCCTCGATGGCATGACCCACGTACGGCACCCCCGACGGGACGTGTCCCTGGGTGGGCGCGAAGCCGGGCATGCCCACACGCTCGATGAACGCCGGCATGCCGGCCTTGTCGATCAGTCCCGCTCGCACCGCCATCGCGGCGATGATGCGGTAGTTCTTTCGTGTGACGTCGCCCGATCCCGCGAACTCCATGATCTCCGGGTTGTGCAGCTCCGGTGCGTAGCGGTCCACGTCGGCCATGTCGAGACCGAGCGCCGCGAGCGGTGCCAGGATGAGATCCCGATAGACCGCTTCGTCCGATGTGCTGGCGCCGATTCTGGCCAGCCCGACAGCACCGGGATCGATCCTGAGCCTCGGGCTCGCGCCATCGTCCGCGGCGACCAGGAAGGCCATGGCGCCGAGGCAGTCGTCGAGCACCGGCAGGGCGTTTGCGAGAAAGGCCGGAGACTTCATGCCGAGCTTGGCGAGGGACCCCGGTCCCACCACCACGATGCGCCGATGGATTCCGGCCTTCACCAGCGCGGCGGCGGTGACCAGGGCGGATGCGGGTGCGGCACAGAAGTTCTTCACGTCCATTCCGGATGCGCTGGTACAGCCGCACAGCTCGCCGATCGACTTGGCCATGCCGCCCCCGCCACGCTGGTAGCGGTCGCCGGCGGCCTCCTCGCCGCAGCTGATCAGGTAGTCGACGTCGGTCGCGGCCAACCCGCTCTCTGCGAGCAGGCCCTGGACGGCCAGCGCGCCGGATGCTTTGGCACAGAGCGCTTCCAGCAGGGTGAAGGCATCCAGGTTGGCGTCGTCGCGGCCTTCGGCCCGCACGTCGCGGCGCACGAGACCCTGCAACGTTCTGTCCCTGCGTAGTGCCAGCGCGCCGCCTTCCGTGATCTCTGCTTCCAGCTGTGCCGTGGGCGCAGTGTCCCAGCGGCCGATCAGGCGGGCGCACAGCCGGTGCGCCTCGAGCAGCGCCCGCATCGGCGGCTCGCGCTCGGCACCGAGCACGACCAGGGGCGGCTCGAGCACGTTGGCCATCGCAAGCGTGGCGTAGAACAGGTCCTGACTCACGATCTCGCCGAATGGTCCTGTGGTCGCGCGTTCCTGAGTCGCGGCGTGCCAGGGTTGCGGGATACCGGCAAGCGCCTCCGGACTCAGATTGCCGATGAATGTCTGATTCGGCGGGTAGCCGGTGGCCTCGACGAAGGTGCGCTGTGCGGCGCGCAGGCGCTCGAGATAGCCGGGGTCCGCGGCGATCTCCCGGCGCGGCTTGGCGCCATAGGCGACCAGATCTGGGACGTGCGCCAGGCAGTAGAAAGCAGCGGGGACGACGGGATCCGGTGCGGATACCACCTCACGCCGGTGACGGAAGTGCGATTCCGTCACCCTTGAGCAGTTGGTTGATCCGGATGTGCGATTCGATGGTCTGGGTGTCCACGTTCTTGAGCCGGCCTACCGCACGCCAGCGAACGAAGTGGAATCCCAGGGCGGCGATCGCCAGGCCGGCCGCCACCACGTACAGAACGGCCATGATGCCCGGTTTCGAGTCGAGATGAACCTCCCCCGCGACCGCCAGGCAGCTGACAACGAGCGCGACGCCGGAAGCGGCCTGGAGGAGCAGAATGCGTCGACGCAGGGCGTCGATTCCGCGTTGCAGCACCAGCTTCAGCTCGCCGGTGGTGTAGTGGTCCAGGTACCAGCCGTCGTCCTCGTCCGCATGGCGCTCGGAGTAGGGCGGGATGCGATGGCCGTTGATCGGATCGGTGGCAGCCTCGCCCCGCCTGAGCTGCTCGATGCCCTCCCAGATCTGCTCGTGCACCTTTCTGCTGATGGGATACAGGGTGCCGACGCAGAAGGCAATGGCTGCGGCGGAGGCGGGACCCAGACCGAAAATGGCGCGGATGGTGAACTGCACCGTCTCCGTCTGGGGAACGTTCGGCATGTAGCCGACGGTGGCGAGTATGGCCAGCGGGATCGACATGCTGGGGATGACCACGAACTTCGACATGATGGACCACAGCGCACCGTACTGGGCTTCCCGGCGCTTGCCGGTATAGAGCTCGTCGTAGTCGATCACGTCGGCCTGCATGGCGGGCCCGAGGAACAGGCCCGCGCCGAATGCCGAGCCCGCCCACGCGAGAACGCAGAAGGTGGGCCAGAGATCACCCGGGCCCATGAGGAACAGACCCAGGGATCCGGTGACGCCGGGTACGAAGCTCGCCAGCCACACGGGCTTCTTCTCGAAACGGCGTGCCAGCCAGATCCATAACGGCAGGCAGAGAAATCCCGCGCCGAAGTAGACCGCCAGAAAGATGGCGAGCCATGCATCCGGGTTGTCCGGCATGAGCACGTACTTGGTGAAGTACGGCATCATCAGCCCGGGGATAGCGCCCGTGATCGCGCCTGTCAGGTAGACGGCGAGCAGAATCCGGAACGCGCGGTTGCGGAAGACGCGGCGCAGGCCGGGTACCAGTGGGTTCGGCGGCCGGGCGATGAAGTCCGGCCGCTCCTTCACCTGCGCCACGAGGTTCACATACAGGCCCACCAGGAGCACACCCAGGAGTGCTGCCAAGCCGGAGTAACCCGCGCGCGGGCCGCCCATGTACTGTATGAAGATGGGCGGTGCCACTGCCGCCACCAGTGTGCCCAGCACAACGAAGGCTTCCCGGATGCCGAACAGCATGCTGCGGTCGTTGTAGTCGAGGGTGAGCTCCGCGCCGAGGCCGTAGTGGGGGATGACGTAGACCGTGTGGAAGAGGTAGTAGCAGACGTAGGTGGTCGCAAACCACGCCGCGGCGTTGGCGCCGGAGAGCGCTTCGGGCGGCGTGAACATGAGATAGAAGCTGAGCGCCGCGGCCGGCGCGCCGAACAGAATCCAGGGCCGCCTTCTGCCCCACCGCGAGCGGGTGCTGTCGGTGAGCCAGCCCATCACCGGATCCGTAATGGCGTCCAGCGCACGCGCCACGGCCTTGACCAGGGCGATGAGGCCCAGCGGAACGAGAATTACGTCCGAGTAGAAGATGGTGAGGTGAATGGCGATGGGGATCGCCATGCCTGCGCCGGCAAAACTCGGCGCGCCGTAGGCGAGCTTCACCCTGAGGGGAAGCTTCTCTCCCTTACTGCTCATCCCGTTATCATCGCGGGTGGGTCAGGGCGAGGCAAACTTGCAATCCGTGTCGCAATCGCGCTATTGGGCTGCCAGGGGAGGTTCCTCGCTCAGGACACCGGCCGCCTGCAGGGCGTCTATCTCCGCGTCCGTCCTGCCGAGGTGCGTTTTCAGGACGCTACGGTTGTCCTCGCCGCGTCGGCCGGCGCCGGCGCGCGGACCGGCGGCG
>JASFLG010000227.1:0-6957 GCA_050118205.1 Pseudomonadales bacterium | reverse complement strand
CCGTCTTTGACGGCGACGTCCGCCTGGTACGGCTCGCCGCCGCTGCCGTCGTAGACGGTGCCGTTTCTGATGATGAGGTCGAAGTCAGCCATTTCCCGGGTCCGGTATGCCTTGTATCTGAGCGATGCTACTTTTTTCTGTGCCGGCGCGCGACAACCGGCCGCGCCGGGGAACGCTAGAGCCCGATCATCTCCCCGACCCCGCCGTAGAACGCCGCACGGGCCCCTTCGCTCACCTTGTCGAGCTGCCGATCGCAAACCGCCACCGCATCCGCCGTGCCCTCCACGTGCGGGTAGTCGCTCGAGAAGCACAGCATCTCAGGTGGCACCAGGTCGATGGTGGGGTGCAGCGGCTGGGAGACCACCAGCGGGGTCACCCGCACCTGGCGGCGCAGGTACTCCGAGGGCGCGAGCGGGAGCTTGTAGGCGGAGCCGGCGAAGTCGGGCCGGTACTCGCCGTCGTCGAGCACGCCGCGTGCCGCGCGGCCCACTCCGTGATCGAGGATGCCGAGCAGGTGGGGCAGCCAGGAGATCCCGACTTCCTCCACCACGACGGTGAGCTTCGGGTGCCGCTCGAGCACACCGTCGAAGACCAGGGCCGACAGCAGAAGCTGCGGCGCGATCTGCGGGTTCACCACCATGTTCAGCAGGCTGTAGGTGGTGAGGTCGTCCGCCCCATTGTTCGCCCAGCCGGCGTTGATCCGCTCCCGCCCGAAACCCACATGGGCGAAGGCCGCCATGCCGAGATCGACGGCCGCCGACCAGAGCGGCTCGAAGTCCGGATGGGTGATGGACCGGGCGATGGCCGGGTCGCCCGGGCGGGCGAATCTCGGATTGCCCACAGGAGACTCGGGAATGGCGAAGGCGCGGCTGCCACGCTCGCGCATGCGGGTCATCTCGGCGATGGACCCGGGAATGTCGGCCAGGTCGATCTGGGTGACCGGAATGAGGCGGTCCGTGTGGCCGTGTACCAGGTCGGTTGCCCAGCGGTTCCACGACCGGCGGATTCGCGGCAGAAGGTCGAAACGCCTTGCCCGCGCGGCCTGCACGATGGGCCCGACCAGAAAAGTGGGGTTCAGGAACTGCACGTCGATGCCACGCTCGTCGCAGAAGGCGAGCCTCGCTTCGGGACCGACGAAGGGATCGTCGGCCGACGTCGCCTGCTGCTCCGGCTGACGGGTGTCGGTCATCTCCAGGTGCTGGACGAACCCGGGCAGGATCGTGTCGTAGCCGCCGGTTGGCTGCTGGGATGGGCCGAGCGCCTTGAGTTCCGGGTTGGAGATGCCGAACACCCCGTTCGCCACGTCCATGAATCTGGCCGGCGGGCCCAGGGCCTCGGCAAGCTCCGGATCGGTCTGCTCGATCCAGTCGAGCGGTTCGTGCAGGTGTGCATCTACATCGATCACGCGCATGGGGTTTCCTCCTGCGGGCGTGGGTGGGTATGTCAGCCGACGGCGGCTCCCCGTTCAGCGGTCGCCCCAGTGCCGTCCTCCGGAGTGGCTGCGCCGTCCTTTAAAATGACCGCCATCTTCCGGTTGGTGAATGCGTGCAGCTGGCGCATGTGCTCGAGCCGTACGTAGTCGCGGCCGGTTGACGTCATTTTGTCGAACCAGTCGTCTTCTCCCATCATCTCGCCGAGCCGCGGCGGGTTGCGCGCATAGAGCTGCACATCCGGCCGTTTCTGCTCCACGGAGCGGAGAATCCCGCGGTTGAAGTGCGGGTGCAGGGTGACGCGCTCGCCAGGCTCGGTGCGCTCGCCCTGCCAGTGCCAGACTCCCTGGGTGAAGAACACGACCGAGCCTTTCGGCATCTCGATGGGGATGCCGCCCGCGCGGCTGTCGCCCCGCCGCGGTCCGCGCCGCAGGCGGTGACTCCCGGGGACGATCCAGGTCGGACCGGACGCTTCGGCCCAGTCCTCGAACGCCCACACCGCCACCCCGCTCATGGCGTACTCGGGGTAGGGCTCGGGCACGTCGGTGTAGTCCGTGTGCACGTCGAAGTAGCCCGGCCCCGGCCCGCGCACCATGCCCGCGTACGAAGCGAGCTGCGCGCCGCGCCCGAGCGAGGCGTCGATCAGGGTGAGCAGCTTCGGGTGCAGGGTCAGGCGCTCGATCTCCCGGGCCTGATAGAGCATCCAGTTCATGGTCACGCCCTGCTCCGGCATCACGGAGCGCAGCACGGCCGCACGCACGGCATCGGCAAAGTCTTCCGATATGGCGCGCTCGATCACCGTGAAGCCCTGGTCGAACATTTCGCGGATGTGGCCGGTGAGCCCCAGCCGTCGCGCCCGGTGCTCGAGGTCGGGATTCTCGACCGTGCGCCGGCCCATGTGATCGTGCGCAAGGGCGAGCAGCCGCTGAGCCTGGGGATCGGTGAGGGCGCCGCGGATCCGGAACCCACCGCGGCCGAACATGTGGTGGGCCTCGCGCCACATCTCGTCCGCACCGCCGGGCACCAGCAGGCCGATGAACTGGGCGAGGTACAGGGCCTGCTGGTAGTCGCCTTCGACGACCAGGTCGGCAGACTCGACGAACTCGCGGGAGACGGTGACCGACTCGCCGTCGAAACACAGCGACCAGCTCGCCACGTTGCCGGGCAACGCAAGGTGCGGCGGCGCATCCGTGAACCGCTCGCTCACCGAGAACGGCCCGTCGAGCAGGGCCTGCTTCAGGGGCATCTGCTCTCGGAAGAAACGCTCGGCCTCGGCGAGCCACCGATCGGAGAGAAACTCCACGTGGTGGGGCAGGGTGATCAGGTCGTCGCCGGCGCCGGGTCCGTAGTCGGCCATCAGCCGATCTCCAGCCCGTCGAGGTCACCCTTCGCCCGCCATTCGGCGAGGAGCCGATTGAAGGCATTCGCACCCGGTGCGTAGGCTTCGCCGTTCAGCCCGCCGCCGCGTTGAGCGAGGTGCCCTTCATTGTTGTAGTAGCCCGGCGTGCAGGACTCGAAGAACGCCGTGTTCATCACCGCGAGGCTGCGGATGGTGTTCACCCACCCGGTCTCGGCTTCCTTCGTCGGCTGCGAGTAGCGCCCCCGCTTCTTCGTCTCGTTGATCAGGTAGGCGATGTGCTGCGCCTGGTCGTCGAGCATGGAAGTCAGGTTCACGGAGAAGCCGTTCTGGGAGAGCCCCATCAGGTAGCAGTTGGGAAAGCCGTGCGCCGAGAATCCGTGCAGTGTCTTCATGCCGTCGGCCCAGTAGTCGGACAGGTGCTGGCCGTCCTGGCCGACGATGTCGTAGCCGGCCCGGCGCGTGTAGGCGGTGCCAACCTCGAAGCCGGTGGCGAAGATGATGCAGTCCACCTCGTACTCCTGGCCGTTGGCGACCACCGCGTTCCTGGTGATCCGCTCGACCCCCTTGGACTCGCTCACGTCCACGAGGGTCACGTTCGGGCGGTTGAAGGTAGGCAGGTACTGGTCATTGAAGGTCGGCCGCTTGCAGAACTGCCGGTACCACGGCTTCAGCGCCTCGGCGGTTCCCGTATCTTCGACGGTCTCGTCCACCCGGGCCCGGATGCCGTTCATCTTCCTGAAGTCGGCGATCTCGGCCAGCTCCGCCGCTTCTTCCGCTGAAACGGGCGCGTCACTGTCGCCTGTCATCCGGAACAGCGTCCGGAAGATTTCCGTCCAGCCGTCGCTGACCAGGTCCTCTTCCACGGGAGCACCGGTGACCATGCTGTTGAAGTTCTCCCGCCGCTCGCGCTGCCAGCCGGCCTCGAGAGAAGCGGCCCATTCCGGGTCCGTGGGTTTGTTGCCGCGAAGATCCACGGAGGATGGTGTGCGCTGGAAGACGTAGAGCTGCTTCGCGTACTCGCCGACGAAGGGCACGCTCTGAATGGCCGTGGCTCCGGTGCCGATCACGGCCACCCGCTTGTCCGCGAGCTTGGTGAGCCCGCCGGAGTGATCGCCGCCGGTGTACTCGTAATCCCAGCGGCTGGTGTGGAAGGTATGACCCTCGAAATCCCCGATGCCCGGAATGGCGGGCAGTTTGGGTCGGTTCAGCGGCCCCGTGGCCATGACTACGAAGCGGGCCCGCATCGCATCGCCCCGATCGGTGGAGACGATCCAGTTGGCGGCTTCCTCGTCCCAGGTGAGGTCCGTGACGCTGGTCTGGAAGCAGGCTGCGTCGTAGAGATCGAAGTGCTCGGCGATACGCCGGGAATGCTCGTAGATCTCGGGAGCGAAGGAGTACTTCTCCTTCGGCATGTAGCCGAGCTCTTCCAGCAGCGGCAGGTAGCAGTACGACTCGATGTCGCACTGGGCACCGGGATACCGGTTCCAGTACCACGTGCCACCGAAGTCTCCACCGGCTTCGACGATTCGGAGATCGTCGATGCCCGCCTCGCGGAATCGGGCGCCGGCGAGCAGCCCGCCGAAGCCGGCGCCGATGATCAGCACCTCCACGGTGTCCGTGAGCGGCTCCCGTTCGACGCGCTCCACGTACGGATCCTCGAGGAAGTGTGCGAACCTGCCGGTCACCTCGACATACTGGTCGTTGCCCTCGTCGCGCAGACGCTTGTCGCGCTCGATCCGGTACTTTTCCCGCAGGGCGTCGGGGTCGAAGCCCAGGTTCGAGTACCGGGTGTTCAGGACGCTGCTCATGGTGTGCTCCTCCTGTGGTGCGTGTAAGGATGTCTCCGCTTGCTGTGCCTTTACTGCTGAGTCTGCTGTGCCTGAGCGGACAGCGGTCCGCCGATACCGCGCCGGGCGTCGATGGACATGCCGCCGTCCACGACGATGGCCTGGCCGGTCACGAAGCTGGATTCGTCCGATGCGAGCCAGAGCGCGGCATTCGCGATATCCAGCGGCTCGCCGGCGCGTGGAATGGGTTGTGCGGGCGCAAGCGCCGCCCGCACCAGCTCGGGATCCATGGCCTGCTCGGCCAGCGGGCTGTCATAGATCAGCGGGGTGATGACCCCGCCGGGGAGAATGCAGTTCACGCGGATCGACTGGGGCCCGAGCTCGACGGCGGCCACCCGGGTGAGCTCGGCCACGCCGGCCTTGGCAGCGCCATAGGCGCCCAACCCCGGAAAGCCGATGATGGCGGCGATGGAAGCCGTGGAGATGATGGAGCCGCCGCCGCGCTTCGCGATGTGCGGTGCGGCGAGCTTGATGCCGCGCCAGACGGCCTTGAGGTCCACATCGACGACGCGGTCCCACACCTCGTCGGGACAGTCGACCACGGATCCCTCCGCGCCGCCGATGCCGGCGTTGTTGAACATGATGTCGAGACCGCCATATCGGTTCACGGCCTCGTCGATGACCGCAGCGAGAGCGTCGGATTCCGTGACGTCGGCGGGCATGAAGGCGGCGCCGTTACCCAGCCGTCTGGCGATCGCGTAGCCGTCGTTGGGACCGCCTGATCGGCGCCGCGAATGGTGCATGCGGGCCTTCTCCTTGCCGATGCGCGCCTCGAGGTCCGCGTGTGTCTCCGGCGCCAGATCGCAGAAGACGACGGCTGCGCCTTCCTCGACGAAGCGTTCCACTGCGGCGAGCCCCATGCCGGAGGCCCCGCCCGTGATCACCGCGACCTTGCCTTCGAGTCTACCGCTCATGTGCTCCCCTCCCCGAGTCGATTGTGGTCCGAAACTATAACGTGTTTCAATCCTTTCCGGGGCGAAGGATGCGGGGAGGGCATCTGGGAGGGAGGTTCCAGCCAGCCATGGACGGCTGGCGCAAGCTCCTAAAGATCCTCGAAGCGCTGATATTCCTTGGACAGCTTGCGCTCGTGGCTTTCGACCTGCTGGGTGAGGGCGTCGAAACCGCCGCGCAGCTCGGCGGACTTCGCGGTCTCGGCGAGCTCCCGGAACATGCTCGCCAGGTGCTGATTGAGCGCCTGCAGCCACTGAGTCAGGGCCAGCGTGGTCAGCGGCGAATCCGGGCCGGACAGCTCCGCCGGCAGCTCCACCGCGTACTGGGAGTAGGTGTTGAGCAGGCGGTCGTCCGCGTCCTCCACATAGCGCTCGATGGCTCCGAGCAGTTGCCGGTGCTCCAGCGCGAAGCTGTCGAGCAGCATCTTTACCCGCTGCGGGTGCTCCTGGTCGCGGAGCGTTTCCAGCAGCTCGCGGATGTGCGTCAGGTACTCGATGCTGTGCTCGAAGATCTCGCCCGCCTGACTGAAAGTGACACGCCCTCGTTGCTTCATCGATGCTTCCTCCGGTCCCGGTGTCAGAGCACGCGGGGCAGATACTCGGCAATTCGCGCCGGATTTTCGCGCGTCAGTTCCTTGTGGATGCTGCACACTACCATTTCGGCGAGCTCGTCGTTGAAGTGGCTGCGCAGGTAGCCGAGCATGCGCGGTGCCGCGATTACCACGAGCTTCTCGAACTCGTTGCCGGTCCGGCCCTGCTCGATCCTTTCCACGACCCGGCTGGCGAACGTCTTCACCGCGTGCTCGTGGGGGGTTTCACTCTTCTCCATGGCGTGCCGGCCATGACCCGCGGAGTCGAACGCCCGGCCGCCCCGATCGGCGTTGAACTCCTGATTCTTCAGGCGGTCCTCGGGTGCGAGCAGGTCGTCGACCTCCTCGAGCTGCCTCTCGCTCGTCAGTCTGAAGATGCGCGCCCGCACCGAGTCCGCTGCCACTACCCAGATGTCTGTCATGTCTCGCCCGCGACCTTTCCGGTGTTTTACGAATGTTGTGCCGGCGATCAGCCTGCCCCGTCCCAGGTTACGTGTCTTTAAGTAGATTCGCGTAACGACGATCTCACTCGTGCCGCAGGGCGTCGATGGGATCCATCCGGGCCGCACGTCTGGCGGGGAAATATCCGAACACCACCCCTACCACCGCCGAGAAGACGAACGCGAGCACGATGACCGGCAGGTCGATCACGAAGGGAATGTTCATCATTCCGGTCAGGGCCGCGGCGGCCGCGAGCGCGAGCACGATGCCAACGAGGCCGCCGCTGCCGGCCAGCACGACGGCCTCGACCAGGAACTGGCCGAGCACCTCCCGCTCGAG
>JASFLG010000226.1:0-6985 GCA_050118205.1 Pseudomonadales bacterium | reverse complement strand
GTCCGGGACCGACGGACACCCCTCTGCTCGCGAGCTTCGACGAGTCGGGGCGGCTCCAACAGGCGCTCGAACGGGCCGTGCCCATGCGTCGTCTGGCCAGCCCTGAGGACTTTCCGCTGCTGGTGGCTTACTTTCTGTCCCAGGCGGCCGGCTACGTGACCGGTCAGACGATCAGCGTTTCGGGCGGACTCACCATGCACGGCTGATGCCGGGCCTTCCAGGTCCAGCTCTCACGTCGAGCTGTCCGCAGGTCGTCAGGCCACGTCGGACGGGTCGCTCTGAAACTGCAGCGTGTGGAGCTGGTAGTAGAGGCCTTTCGCCGCGAGAAGCTCCTCGTGCGTGCCGAGCTCCTCCACCCGCCCGTGGTGGAGCACCAGCACCCTGTCCGCCTCCTGGATTGTCTGCAGGCGGTGGGCAATGAGAATCGACGTTCGGCCCCGGGTGAGCTGGCGCAGGGCGTCCTGAATGAGCAGCTCGGTTTCCGTGTCGATACTGGCGGTGGCCTCGTCCAGCACCAGAATCTCCGGGTCGGACGCCAGCACCCGGGCGAACGCCAGCAGCTGACGCTGCCCCTGGGAGAGGTTCTGACCACGCTCGGAAAGCTCGGTGTCGTAGCCGCGCGGGAGGGCGCTGATGAAACCGTGCGCATTCACCCGGCGTGCCGCCGCCTCCGCCATCTCCCGCGTGATCTCCGGATCGCCCAGGGCGATGTTGTCGTAGATGGTGCCCGAGAAGATGTGGAAGTCCTGCAGCACCACGCCGATCCGGCGTCTGAGATCGCGGGTGTGGATACGATTCAGGTCCACGCCGTCCAGAAAGATCTGCCCGTCGTCGAAGTCGTAGAAACGGCCGAGCAGGCGGATGAGCGTGCTCTTGCCGGAACCGGTGGGCCCCACGATGGCGAGCTTCTCCCCCGGATGGATGGTGAAGGTGACGTCGTGCAGAACCTCTACGCCCTCGTCGTAGCTGAAGCTCAGGTGCTCGAAGCGCACCTCCCCGTGCAGCCGCTCCGGCAGCCTTGCCGGTTCCGTCGGCTCATGGATCTTCTCGTCCCAGTCCAGCGCCTGGAAGATCCGCTCTCCGGATGCCATGGCGCGGAACAGGACGTTGGTCTGCTCGCCGAGCGCCACCACGGGGTGAAACAGCATGTCTATGAAGCGGGTGAACAGGATTACGCCGCCGAGCGTCATGGCATTCTGCACCACGGCGCCCCCGCCGTACCAGATGATCGCTCCGAGCGCGATGTGCGCCATGCTGTCCGTGAACGCCCCGTAGAGGGTCTCTACCCGGGCACTTCTGAGCTCGTAGGCGCGGTTATCGTCGTTGATGCCCGTGTAGCGCTCGAGGTTGTAGCGCTGCCGATCCGAGAGCTGCACCACCTGCAGTCCGGCCAGATTCTCCTGCATGTTCTGGTTGAGCGCGGAGACGGTCAGGCGGACCAGCCGGAAGAGCTGACGGGTCGCCTGCCTGAAGAAGTAGGTCACCGTGCCCATCACCGGCAGCGCCAGGAGCAGGAGCACGGTGAGCTGGACGTCGACCGCGAGCATGATGCCAAGCGCCACGAAGAACGGGACGAACTCTCCAATCAGCGTGCCGATGCCCCGAAGCAGCTCGTAGAGCGCTTCCACGTCGTTGGTTACCCGCGTCATCACGCGACCAACCGCGACCCGGTCATAGAACGAAGACGGACGGGTCTCCAGGTGTCGGAAGAGGTCCTGACGCAGATCCCTGAGACCGTTGATCACCGAGCTGATCAGCGTCATGCGGTGCGCGTGGCTGGCGACGGCGTAGCCGGCGTAGAGGAGGGCATACAGAATGCAGGCGGCGAGCAGCGGGTGGACGTGCAGCGTCGCGGAAATCCAGTCGTTCGCGTCCACCATGCCGAGATTCGGCGTCAAAGCGTCCGTCTCGCCGCGCAGCACGTGATCGATGACCACGATGGAGATGATCACGGGCAGCAGCACCTGCAGCGCGGAGGCCAGCAGGATGAGCACGGCGCTCACACCGAACGTGATGCGGTAGGGGCGCATCCAGCCGAGCAGACGGCGCAGCAGCGAGAGATTCAGAACGGCGCCGGAGATCTCTGCGTCGAACATGGCGTAGTTCCGACGATGCCCTTTGCCGGGCTGCGCACCGGCACTCATCAGCTCGTCGCTCCCAGAAAGTCGAAGTCGGCGTCGTCGGCGCCTTCGCGCTGGATCCGCTCCAGCTCGGCATAGGGTCCGCCGCGGGCGATCAGCGCTTCGTGACTGCCCTCCTCGATGATCCGCCCATGGTCCATGATCACGATGCGATCCGAGTGGCGGGCCGTGGAGACGCGGTGCGAGACGAGAATGGTGGTCTGGTGCTCACGCAGTCGTGCAAGCTCGGAAAGGATGTGCTCCTCGGTGCCGGTATCGACACTGGAGAAGCAATCGTCCAGAACCAGGACCGGCGCGTGACGGATCAGGCCCCGGGCCAGGGTGGCCCGCTGTTTCTGACCGCCGGAGAGCGTGACCCCGCGCTCGCCGACGAGCGTGTCGAGCTGCTCGGGAAAGTCCTTGATCGTCTCCTTCAGGTCCGCCGAGGCGGCCGCCGACCAGATCGCGTCGAGGGCCCTTTCCGGATCGTCGTAGGTCAGATTCGCCTTGAGCGGCTCGCCGAACAGGAAAGGGTCCTGAGGCACCAGCGCCACCTGGGAGCGGAGCTGGGAGAGCGGATAGTGGGTGACGTCCACGCCGTCGATGAAGACCGTGCCCTCCGGCGTGTCCAGCAGGCGGACGAGCTGTTTGAGCAGGGTGGATTTGCCGGAGCCGACCCGGCCCATGATGGAGATGCGCTCGCCCCGCCGGACGCTTAGGCTGATTCCGTCCAGGGCGGGGTGCGTCTGACCGGGGTAGGCGAACGTCAGGTTTCTGATTTCCACGTCGCCGCGGACCACCGCCGGAGCCTCTCCAGTGGGTCGGTCGGTTATCTCCGGTGGCAGGCTCAGCACCTCGAAGAGCCGGTTGCTGGCCACGGCGGCGCGCTGAAAGAGGCTGATCATGAAGCCGGCGACGCGGAACGGTTGCACGACCATGTTCACATAGAAGAAGAAGGCGACCAGCTCGCCGGTGGTCATCCGATCATCGAGCACCAGCATGCCGCCGTAGCCAAGGATGATCACCGAGCAGACGGCCGCCAGCGTCGGCATCCATGCCTGCATCAGCGAGTTGATGCGGGACTGCTGATAGAACGCGTTGGAGTACGCCTGATTGGTCTGCCGGAAGAGCTCGATCTCGTTGTCCTCCTGGACCATCGCCTGGATGGTGCGGATGCCGGACAGATTCTCCTGGACACGTGCGGCCAGGTCCGACATGCGGTCCTGCACGTCCTTGGATGCCACGCCCATCTGGCGGGACGCCCAGCGTGCGTAAAAGAACACGAACGGCAGCGGTGGCAGCAGCAGCAGTGTCAGCGAAGGGGACAGGTAGAGCATGTAGCCGAACCCGAACAGGCTCGCGAAGATCAGGATGACGAGCAGAATGGTGCCCATGGAGATCAGCCGCTGAATCAGCGCGATGTCGGCCACCGCCCGTGTCATCATGTCGCCGATGGTGTAGCGGTTGAAGAAGGTCGTCCCCTGGTGCTGAAGCGCATCGTAGAGGGCCTGCCGGAGGTCAAAGGCGACCCGGATGCCGGAGCTGCGTACCAGGTAGCGCGCGGTCGAGACCACGAGGAATCTCGCCACCACCGCCGCGAAGATCCCGGCGACGGGCAGGAGCAGATCCAGATTGCTGGCCGCGATCCGGTCGATCCCCATGGCCAGGAAAAGGGGTATCTGTGCCTCGAAGAAGCGAGCGACCCCGAAGGCCAGGATGCCCACAGCCAGTCGACCACGGTACGGCGCAACGAACGCCTTGAGGCGGATCAGGGATTTCAGCATGCCTGCCTGCGGCGTCCCGTTGCCATCAGAAGCTCGCGTTGTTCGGCACGCGGGGGAACGGAATCGCGTCGCGAATGTTCTCCATGCCGGTCACGTAGAGTACCAGCCGCTCGAGGCCGAGCCCGAAGCCGGCGTGCGGCACGGTACCGTAGCGGCGGAGGTCCCGATACCAGTCGAGCTCCTGCGACAGGCCCTGCTCCGCCATGCGGGCATCGAGCACGTCGAGCCGTTCCTCCCGCTGGCTGCCGCCGACGATCTCACCGACCCCTGGCACGAGCACGTCCATCGCCGCCACGGTGCGGTCGTCGTCGTTCAGGCGCATGTAGAAGGCCTTGATCTCTTTCGGATAATCGATGACGACCACCGGTCCCCTCACGTGCTGCTCGGTGAGATAGCGTTCGTGCTCGCTCTGCAGGTCCGCGCCCCACTCGACGGGAAACTCGAAAGGATGACCGCAGTGCTCGAGAATCTCCACGGCCTCGGAATAGGTGAGGCGTTGAAACGGTGTTTCGATCACGTGCTTGAGCCGGTCGATTACCGAGCCGTCGATACGCTCGGCGAAGAACCGCATGTCTTCCGGGCATTTCTCCAGCACCTCCGCGAACACGGACTTCAGAAGTTCCTCGGCGAGCGACGCGTTGTCGTGGATGTCGGCGAAGGCGATTTCAGGCTCGATCATCCAGAACTCCGCGAGGTGACGCGAGGTGTTCGAGTTTTCCGCCCTGAAAGTGGGACCGAAGGTGTACACGTTCTTCAGCGCCAGGCAGTAGCTCTCCACGTTCAGCTGGCCGGAGACGGTGAGAAAGGTCTCGGTGCCGAAGAAATCCTCCGCGAAGTCGACCGGCTTGTCACGATTGACGAAGTCGAGCGTCGAGACCCGGAAGAGCTCGCCGGCTCCTTCGCAGTCGCTCGACGTGATGATCGGGGTGTTCACCCACTGAAAACCGCGCCTCTGCAGAAACCCGTGCGCGGCCATGGCGATGGCGTTGCGTACGCGCGAGACGGCACCGAAGGTGTTCGTCCTGGGCCGCAGATGGGCCACCGTTCTCAGGTACTCGAACGTATGCCGCTTCTTGGCGATGGGGTAGTGCTCCGGATCCTGCACCCAGCCGAGCACCTCCACCGACCGGGCCTGTATCTCCCGATCCTGGCCCTTGCCGCCGGACTCCACCAGGGTCCCCGTCACCCGCACGGCGCAGCCCGTGGAGATCTCGAGGATCTCGGCTTCGTAGTTGGCGAGTGCGCCGTCGGCCACCGCCTGCACGGAGTCGAGGGCAGACCCGTCGTTGATGTGGATGAACGAGAAGCCGCCCTTCGACGTGCGGCGCGAGCGGACCCAGCCTTCGACCACAATCTCCTTGCCGAGCTCGACGCCATGATCGAGGATGCTCTTGATCGAAGTGTGGACGGGATCTGGGCTCACGGGGACGCTCCCACGGAAAAAGGCAAATCTGGAATGATAATGGAATTCCTGAGAGCCTGGGATCAATCCCGGAGGTGGCAGGTCATAATGGGTTATGCGTAGCAGTTATCTGATTGGGGGTCTGGCACTCGCGGCCGCGCTCATCCTCGGCCTGACCTACTATCTGCGGCAGTCCGGGGAGGTGCCCGAGAACGAGGCTGCGCCTGCTCCGGTGGTGGAAACCGAAACGGCACCGGAGGCGACGGGCGAGCCCGCCGAGCGCATGATGGGGGAGACCCCGCCATCGCCGGTGACTACCGCGCCAGAGGTGGTGCTGCCGGCGCTGAACGACAGCGACGACTTCGTTCGGGCGCGCCTGCCCGAGACCCTGCCCGAGGCGTGGGTGTCCAAGGACGACCTGGTGCGGCGTCTGGCCGTGGTGGTGGAGAACGCGCGCCGCGGTGAGCTGCCGAGGCGGCAACTCGCTTTCCTGGCGCCGAAGGGTGCCTTTCAGGTGCGCCAGGAGCCCGGGGACGCACCGGACGAGGTAAAGCTCTACGTCGACCCGGCGAGCTACCGGCGCTACGACCCGTACGTCGACGCGCTCGAGAGCATTCCGCCCGGGACCGTGGCCGATCTCGTCCAGGATACCTATCCGTTGCTCGAGGAAGCCATGCAGGAACTCGGCACGCAGGATCAGGTGATGCCCCAGATGCTCACCGCCATCGACGAGGTGCTGGCCGTGCCGGTGCTGGAGGGCGACGTGGCCCTCGTTCAGCCGAAGGTCCTCTACGAATACGCGGACCCGGCGCTCGAGAGCCTGACACCGCTGCAGAAGCAGGTGCTCCGGATGGGGCCGGAGAACGTGGCCCGGGTGCAGGCCTACCTGAAGGCCCTGCGCAAATCCCTGGTCGCCGACTGACCGACTGTCAGGTCTGAGCGGCGCTTGCCGCACCACGCGGCTTCTGGTGGGCCTCAGCGGCGAATGCTGCCCAGATCGATCGAGGATTTGAACGGACTGTGCCGCTCGGTCTCGTCGATGTCCTCGGCCACGTACCGGCGCTCGTCCTCGAGATACCGACGCACCGCGTCCCGGAATCCCGGATCGCTGATCCAGTGGGCGCTGTAGGTGGCCTGGGGCAGATAGCCGCGCGCCACCTTGTGTCCGCCCTGGGCACCGGCCTCCACCTTCCTGAGTCCCCTGGCGATGGCGAAATCGATGGCCTGGTAGTAGCACGTCTCGAAGTGCAGGAACGGATGATGCTCGATGCACCCCCAGTTCCGGCCGAACAGCGTGTCGCCACCGATGAAGTTCAGCGCGCCGGCCACGTAGCGCGTGCCGCGCCGGCACATGATGAGCAGGATGTGGTCGGCGAGCCGCTCGCCCACCAGGCTGAAGAACTTCCGGGTCAGGTAGGGCGAGCCCCACTTGCGGCTGCCCGTGTCCATGTAGAAGCGGTAGAAGGCGTCCCAGTGCGCTTCGGTCAGGTCCGATCCCGTGACCCAATCGATCTCGATGCCATCGGCGACTGCCTCGCGGCGTTCCCGGCGCAGGTTTTTGCGCTTCTTCGAGGACAGGTCGTCGAGGAACGCCTCGAAGCTCCCGTAACCCGGATTGTGCCAGTGGTACTGCTGGTCCATCCGCCGGAGGTACCCGAGCTCACCCGCCAGGCGCCACT
>JASFLG010000225.1:0-6997 GCA_050118205.1 Pseudomonadales bacterium | reverse complement strand
GGGAGTGCGCCTCGCGCTCCGGGTTCAGGTCGAGCATGGATTCCTCCCGGTCGCTCGGACCGCCCACCTTGTCCCACCATGCATCGTCGACCACGACGTGGCAGGTCGCACACGAGCACTCGCCGCCGCAGTCCGCGTCAATCCCGGGAACGAGATTGTCGATCGCGGCATTCATGACCGACATGCCGTTCTCCGCATCCACGACATGCTCCTGCCCGTCGTGGGTGATGAAGGTAATCTTCGCCATCAGATACTCCTGAACTCAATGAGCAGTTCCGCTGCCACGATAGCCGCGGGGGCCCGGGAATCGAACAGCGGATTGTAGCGGGATGTAGCGCAAATGCGACCCGCTAAAACACCCGTTTAACACGTCCCCGAAAGGCGCCATATACGCACAAACACGGGGTAGACAGCCCCGCGGCCGAGCCCTGCCCGGCGTCAGGAGGCTTCCGCGCGCCCTTTGAGGAACTGGAAGAGCTGCCGGTCGTGGCGGGAGGTGGCCGACAGTCGTCCGGGGCGCACGAATGGTTCCCAGCGGGGGGGCTCCCCGACCGGCCTGTCCCCCATGACCGTCACCCTCTGGATGATCCGTTCACCCTCGAAATCATTCAGAACGAAGTGCTGCGTGCACCGGTTGTCCCACATCGCGTAGGTGTGCTCACGCCAGTGGTAGCGGACGGTGAAGCGCGGGTTGGTCACCCAGCGCGTCAGATGCGAGAGCAGCGCGTCTGACTCGTAAGCATTCATCTCGACGATTCGGCGGGTGAAATGCTCGTTCACGTAGAGTGCCTTGCGGCCGGTTTCCGGATGAACCCGCACCACGGGATGAATGGCCATCTGATCCGGTCGGTTGTGCGGCAGCGCATCGTGAAGGGCGGTCAGGCCGTCGCACAACGCCTGCATCGGCGCGGACAGCTCTTCATACGCCCGGTAGAGGCTCGCCCACATCGTGTCGCCACCCACCTCGGGACACTTCACCATGTGCAGGATCGACATCAGCGCCGGATCGTCGCGGAAGGTGATGTCGGTATGCCATTCGTCGGCCACCCCACCATGGGTCGCGGCAAGCTCGAAAAGCTCGGTATGGGGCGTGTACGGGTTCTTCAGGTGCGGATGGCCCTCCAGGGTCCCGAAGCAGCGGCCCAGCGCCACGTGCTCGTCGACGCTGAGGGTCTGGTCGGGAAAGAAGAGCACCAGGTGCTCGAGCAGCAGCGCCTTCAGCGCATCGATCGTCTGCGGATCCTGATCCTTCAGGTCGATGCCCGTGATCTCCGCGCCCAGGGCCGGCGCCAGACGCCGCACCTGCCAGTCCGCCGGTATGTTCCGACCCGTCATGCGAATGCTCCCCGCAATTATCCGGGTTCATCTTGGCGAACCATTGCCCTCACGACAAGAGCAACCGGAGGGCGCGGCGCTTGACGGCAATGCCCGGTCGATCGAGGATCGCCAGATGACTCGCAACCATTGGATGAGCCTCCTGGCGGTGCTGGTGATGTCCATGATCAGCACCGGTACGACCGCCCTGGCGGCCGAGGCTGATGCCCATCGGGCCGATCAGCGGGCCCGTATCGTCGAGTTCTCGTTGAAAGACCTCGCCACGTCCAACGACCGGGCCATCGGCGCGGAGAAGCTGAGCGTGCAACCCGGCACGGATGCGCTGCAGGATCCGAAGGTGCAGATCAGACCGGCGCCGGAGCCGGACAGCCGTGAACTGGTCGCGCGCAACGTGCAGAGCAGCCTGCACAAGCTGTACCGGGAGAACGTCAGCGAGCGCACCCCGGACGGCCGCAAGGACCGCGTCCAGGAGTCTCAGGCCCGCCAGGCGGAGGCGGCTGCCTCCGCAGACGACCCCGCTATTCGCGAGGCGGCTCCGTAGGATCGGCGCCGTCACGCGGCGCGCCGGTGCCCGAGGAGCCCATGAAGATCTTGCGTCCATCCGTGAACGTCACGTCACGGCCGTTGGCGCGATTCGATCGATCCTTGCTCTGGTAACCGTCTACGATGATCTCGGTGCCCGGGGTCAGCGTATCGCGGGTCAGACCGCGACGCAGCAGCGTGTTCGGCGTGCCTCCCTCCACCATCCAGATCTCCTTGGTGCCGTCTTCCTGGGTGACCTCCATGTGGATCCACGTGTGCGGGTTCACCCACTCTACCCGCACCACGGGTCCGCGCAGCACCAGCGGCCGGTTCGGATCGAACTCCGCGCCGAACGCGTGATGCGCGAGGGCCGGCGTGGACCCGGCCAGAGCACCGCCGATCAGGCCGGCGCCGAGCAAACGTATGAGGTAGGACTTCTGCATGGATCTCTCTCGTCTCGACTCAAGTTCAACATTCTAGTGCATTTCACCCGCTCACCTGCCACCAGGCGACCGGGACCCGGAGCTGAGCGCCTCCGCTTCGAGCAGCCGTGCCCCACGCAGCATGCCCTCCATGGCGTAGTTGCCTTCGTGGCAGGCGTACTCGTACAGACGGTCGTCCGTCGCCGGCCACGGGTACTCGCCGCTCCAGGGTGCCGTCCAGGTGTTCGGATCCTCCACCGTGAACCGGTAGAGGAGCGCACCACCATCAATCGGTGTGAATCGCTCCACCACGTGCAGATCCCGGGTGGCGAGGCCGAGCGCCGGCCGGTCCGTGAAGTTCGTCGTGTCCACCACCAGCGTGTCGCCCTCCCACCAGCCGATGGAGTCGCCCATCCACCGGCGCACGGAAGGGCCCACGTGCTCACTGTTCAGACGGATGATGCGCGCATCGTGCACCATCTCGACGAGAATCATCACGTGATCCGGCGTCTGCACGATGCGCTTCAGGTTGTTGTAGAGCACCGGCAGCATCGGCGGACCGCCGGTGGAGCCGAAGCCGAGCAGACAACGGTCCGAGAGCGTGCGCACCTCCGGGTCGTCGTAAGGCCCGGGACCGTCCACACCGACCCACCAGGCGTCACCCGTGTTCTCGCGGAAGAGCGCCCTTCTGGCCTGGAAACGCTCCCGTGCCGCGGCCGTCATCGCTGGCCGCCGCCCGTTCTTCGGCGACACGATGATCGACGTCCGGTACTGACCGTCGATGCGGATGGCGTTGTCGCCGTTGTCGATCCAGAACGTGTTGTAGCCGCCCACATTGCCCGCCGCCCCCGTCGAGCCGTCACCCCCCGCCGGCGGCGCCCCTCGATCCGGATCGCTGGCCTGGTTGCGCGCCGCCTTCTGGGCCGCCACCCGCCGCTCCGCCGCCCTGGCCATCTCCGGGGTCAGGATGAGCTGGTCGCCGAATGCCTCCGGTCGCTCGAGCGGCGTGATCGTGGCGATGTCGTACGTGCCGGAGAGGTCGGGCACCCCTTCCCGGGTTCGAGGAATCTCGCCCGACGCCGCCGACGTCGCGCACAGCAGCGCCAGCCCACCAACGATGGTCGAAACGACGATACGCGCGGCCGCCGTTGCCACTGGCTTGTGATCGGTCATCCCGGTCGCCTCCTGAGTCCCGTTCACTCGAGCGGGTGTCGACGGTACTCGCCGTAGAGCAGCTCCTCGACGAACTCCACGCACTTGAAGTCCATGAGCTGAACACCCGGATCCATCCGTCGATAGAGGGGCATGGCGATGGTCCAGGGCTCCGTGAACGTCTCCGGATCCTCGAGTGTTGCTTCGTACCACAGGTGATACGGGCTCACCGGCGTGTAGCGCTCCGTCACCTTCAGCTTCCAGCTCGCATGGTTCCCGGCACGGTCGAGCCAGGCCTGGCCGTTGAAGCCAGTAGCCACCACCACCAGCGTATCGCCTTCCCAGTGACCGACGGACTGTCCCATCCAGGAGTCCACCTGAGGCGGCCCCGGGTCCTCGAAGTAGATGTCGCGCACCGCACCCGCCCACTGATAGGCGATGAACACGGAGCCCTCACCCTGAAAGATCTGGAACGGCTGCGGCATGTAGGTGGCGCGCGGCACGCCCGGCAGGTAGCACTTCACCTCCGGGTCCAGCGCGGCCCAGTCGGCCTGATTGGCCTTCTTCTGCTCGAGCGCTTCGGGCTTGTAGGGAATGCCACCGTCACCCTCGATGACTCCCATGCCCGGCGGCACCGATGCCACCGCGCCGAGGGGCAGAACGTTCTTCGCCGGCACCGGCCCGTGCGGGCCCTCCCGTTCCTGCAGCGCCGAGCGTGCCATGTGCAGCTCCAGATCGTAGTTGGCCTCGTTCAGCGCCTGCCAGATGCCATTCAGATCCGGATGCTCCCCGCCTGGACCGCGCGGCGCCTTGTAATTCGGATCGAACTCCACCGCGAGCACCGCGGATGGCAGCATGACTGCCAGAACCAGTATCGCAACACGTCCCATAGACTCCCCTATAATCTCTCTCTCGCGTCCATCTCTCTCGTCACGTCGCCTGACCATCGGTCAAGCCGTTTAAGTGTAACCGCCCGTCCGTCCTTTGCTACCGCACCCGGACGGCCACAGGAGTACCGATGAAGCTCACCGGCATCACCTGCCTCGATCTCTCGCTCTTTCTGCCTGGGCCGACGGTCACCCAGATGATGGCGGACCACGGCGCCCGGGTGATCAAGATCGAGAGTCTCGGCGAGGGCGAGCCGAACCGCCACATCGGACAGAAGCGGGACGGCGAGAGCGTCTACTTCACCTGCACGCACCGCGGCAAGGAAAGCCTGACGCTGAATCTGAAGGACCCCGACGGGCTGGAGATCTTCATGGCCCTCGCCCGCAGCGCGGACGTCGTCGTGGAGTCGTTCCGACCGGGAGTGGTCGAACGTCTGGGGGTCGACTATGCGTCCGTCGCGCGGATCCGTCCGGAGATCGTCTACGCTTCCATCTCCGCCTATGGCCAGTCGGGCCCCCTTGCTTCCGACCCCGCCCACGATCTGGCGGTGGAGGCCATGTGCGGTCTGCTCTCGAACAACGTCGATGCCCATGACAGGCCGGTCATGCCGGCCATGCCCGCCGGTGACATGCTGGCGGCGACCCTCACCCTCTCCGGCATCCTGATGGCTCTGTACCGTCGGGAGCAGACCGGTGCCGGTGACTACCTGGACGTAGCGATGATGGATTCCATCCTCGCCTGCATGCCGAACAGCATGGGGGCCGCGTTCGCGGACGGGGTTTCACCGGTTCCCAGAAACGAGCGGATCTGGGGCGGCAACGCGCTGTACCGGATCTACGAAACGAGCGATGGCGGTCACATCGCCCTCGGCGGCTCTGAAATCAAGTTCGCGAGAAACCTGCTGACCGCACTCGGCCGCGAAGACCTGATTCCGCTGTGCGAGCTGCCGCCCGGTCCGGATCAGCTTCCGGTGGTGGCGTTTCTTACCGACACGTTCGCCGGGCGCACCCGCGAAGAGTGGGTGCGTTTCTTCGCCGGCCTCGACGTCTGCTTCGCTCCGGTGAACGACCTGCGCACGGGCCTGGATCTGCCACAGACCCGGCACCGGGAAATGTGCATCGAGGACAACACGGGGCGTGAGCATCTCGGCACGCCATTGAAGTTCGCGACGGAACCCGCCCGACTCAGACTCGAGGCACCGGCGCACGGCGAGCACACCGACGCCATCCTCGCCGAGCTCGGCTACGGTGCCGCGGATCGCGAGGGGCTCAGGGCACGCGGCGTGGTGTGATGGTTCAGAGATCGTGCACGCGCACGGGCAGCTCCGTGAAGCCATGCACGAACGTGGAGAGGCTGCGCACGGGCTCACCGACCACCTCCACCATCCGGAAACGTTTCATGATCTCCTCCCAGACGATCCGAAGCTGCATCTCCGCCAGGCGGTTGCCCATGCATCGATGGATCCCGAAGCCGAACGACAGGTGATGACGCGCCTTCGGCCGGTCGATCAGGAACCGGTCGGGATCGTCGATCGCCTCCGGATCCCGGTTCCCGGAGATGTACCACATCAGCACCTTGTCGCCTGCCCGGATTCTGCGCCCGCGAAGCTCCGTATCCCGGGTCGCCGTCCGGCGCATGTAGGCGAGCGGTGTCTGATACCGGATGATCTCGGAAACCATGTTGGGGATCAGACTCACGTCACCTCTGAGCTTGTCGTACTCGGCCGGATTCTCGTTGAGCGCCAGCACCCCGCCGCTGATGGAGTTTCGGGTGGTGTCGTTGCCGCCCACGATCAGCAGGATCAGGTTGCCGAGCAGCTCCATGGGCCGGGACAGCATGTCCCGGGTGTTCTCGCCATGCACGAGCAGCGAGATCAGATCGAACTTGGGCGGCTCCTTTGCACGTTCATGCCACAAGGCGGTGAACGTCTCCAGACACTCCATGAGGACCTCCCGTCGCTCCTCCGGTGAGTTCACGAGCACGCCGGGCGCCGAGGTGATCACGTCGGACCAGTAGGTGAGCTTGCGCCGCTCCTCGAACGGGAAGTCGAACAGGGTCGCCAGCATCTGCGTCGTCAGCTCGATGGATACCCGATCTACCCAGTTGAAGGTCTCGCCTCTCGGCAACCCGTCCAGGATCCGGCAGACGCGTTCGCGTATCGTGCTCTCCAGCGATGCCAGGTTTCGCGGGGCCACGACCGGGGCCACCGTAGCCCGCTGAACGTCGTGCTTGGGCGGATCCATGGCAATGAACATCGGGGTACGCATCTGCTGCTCTGGTTTCATGGTCACCGGCGGCCCGAGCGTGATGCCGCCTTCCGAGGAATAGGTCTCGTGATCGTTGTCGACCGCGAAGATGTCGTCGAACCGGGTCACGGACCAGTACGGGCCGAACTCGCTCTCGCGGCAGTAGTGCACCGGGTCCTCGTTGCGCAGGCGCTCGAAGTAGCGCCAGTGCAGCTGCCTCTGAAACAGCGCCCCCTGCGCCGGATTGATCTCCTCGAGCGGCACCTCATAGGGGTCCGGAAAATCTGCCGGTCCTTCAATCGCTTCGCTCATCTCTCGATCCTCCTGCGTCGGGCAAAACTGGCGACGTCAACTTGAACGCTCGTTCTACCCGAATCGATCCCGTGACGCCAGCATGGTCCCGGAAGTACACGTACAATCCACCTGCAATGA
>JASFLG010000224.1:0-7029 GCA_050118205.1 Pseudomonadales bacterium | reverse complement strand
TGGCAGCGCGCCGTGCGCATCGCCACGCACACGCACTATGCCTTCTACAACCCCGTGCAGCACGACTTTCTCGACGAGGCAGGGGGTCGGGTGATCTTCTTCGAGGGTACCTACAGCCACACGTTCTCGACCACCGAGGAGCCGGTGCCCCGCTACGACTACAACCAGCTCCTCTACCGGCTCGACCTGTCCGACCCGCGGCTCGCCCCGGCGCACGTGCCGGACCGGCCCGAGCGGATCCGCACCATGTGAGACGCAGGAAGGCTCAGGTGCCGTCCGCGGCGGCTTCTGCCCTTTCGGCGGCCATCTGCTCGAGGTAGAGCGCCTCGAGGCGGCTCACCTCCGCCCGGAAACCGTCCGGGTCCACGAAAGTGTCCGGGCTGTACTCCTGGCCGGGGCGGTACTTGTCGTGCAGACCGTACTGGCTGCCGTGCGCCGCTACCCACACGTCCACCGGCATGGCCTTCTGCTCGCTGAAGGTGCGTGCGAAGTCGTCGGCGACCCCGGGATAGGTGGGGTTCACGAGCAGGCGCTTGCCCGGGTTGATGGTGCCCATGTTGGCGATGACCACCTCGTAGTCACGGCCGGCCTCGCGCACCCGCATGGTGTAGCTCGAGCTGCCTTCGGTATGCCCCGGATGGTCGTGCACGGTCAGCGAGATGTCTCCGAGCTCGATCGTGTCGCCGTCGCTCAACACCCGGTCCACGGCCACCGGCGTGAAGGACTGCGCGCCGCCGAAGTGGGGATCGCTGAACCCGCCGTCCTCGAGAATGCGCTTGTCCCGTGCCGTGGCCCACATCTCGGCACCGGTGAGCGCCTTGATCTCGGCGAGCGCCGCGGTGTGATCGAAGTGTGCCTGCTGGCTGAGCAGGATGCGCACGTCCTCGAGCCGGAACCCCAGCGACTCGACGTTCTCCCGGATCTGCGCCGTGGAGTCGGCCAGGCCGGTGTTGATCAGAATGTGTCCGGCGTCGGAGGTGATGAGAAAGGAGCTGAGATCCCAGGTGCCGACCCCGTAGAGGTTGCCGATCACGTGGAAGGCGGGAAACGGTTTCGTCCACTCCTGTGGCGCCTCGAAGTCGGCGATCGACGGCGTGGCGGCGAGTGCCGTGCCGGACAGGGCGACGAGCAGCGTGCTCGCTGCGGCGAGGTGCGCGGCAATCCGCAGATGCGGGCATCGAGGCATGGCGATCTCTCCCGGAAAAGTGAGCGAAGTCTAGCAGAGCGATGGGTCCTGCACGGCTGCGGCATTCTCCGGCGAAAATTCACCCGGCGCCGTGCGTTCGTCTTAGACTTCCGGCGATGCGACAGACGCCCGGCCAGCTCCAGCTCTCCGCTACCGACCTCGCCAATCATCTGGCCTGTCCGCACCTCACCCAGCAGAACCTGAAGGCCGCCCGTGGGCAGCTCGAGCCACCCCGCTATCGCGACCTGAATACCGATATCCTGCGCGCGCGCGGCTTCGAGCACGAGGCGGCTTACCTCGCGGTGCTGAAGGCACGGCACGGATATGAGGCAGCGCGCGTTGCCGACGATGCAGGAGAAACGTCGGCCATCGAGCAGACGCGCACCCTGATGCGCCAGGGGGTGCCGGTGATCGTGCAGGCGGCGCTGGCCGACGGAATGTGGCACGGCCGCGCGGACGTGCTGCTGCGTACGGATACCCCGAGTGCGCTCGGCGCCTATGCTTACGAGGTGGTGGACACCAAGCTCGCGCTCGCGACCAGGGCCGAGACGATTCTGCAGCTCTGTCTTTACGCCGAGCTGGTGGAGGCGATTCAGGGCGAGCTGCCGGCGCGGATCGGCGTGGTGACCCCGGCGCACCTCCATGGCGATCGACCGGAACCCCAGTGGTACCGCACGCTCGACTACATGGCGTACTTCCGGTACGTCAGGGGGCGACTCGTGAGGAGCGTTGCCGAGGCCCCGGACACCTACCCTGAGCCGGTGCCACGCTGTGAGCTCTGCCGCTGGTGGCCGACCTGTCACCGCACCTGGCGCAACGACGATCATCTCTCCTTCGTTGCGGGTGCCGGACGCTCCCAGCGCCGCGAGCTGGTTGATCACGGGATCACGACGCTCACGGCGCTCGCCCGGACGCCGCTGCCGATACCGTTCACCCCGAGCCGGGGTGCCCGCGCGACCTACGTCGGGCTGCGTGAGCAGGCCCGGGTCCAGGTCGCCGGCCGAACCCGCGACGACACCTACTGGGAGATGAAGCCGGTCGAATCGGAGCGGGGGCTCGGCCGGTTGCCGGAACCCTGCCCGGGAGATCTCTACTTCGACATCGAGGGGGACCAGTTCGCCGGTGAAGGCGGGCTCGAATACCTGCTCGGCGTGTCGTACCGCGATGACGACGGCCGGCTCAGCTACCGGTCCTTCTGGTCGATCCCCGACAGCTTGGAATCCCGGGAGAGCGTCCGGGAGGCCCGGGCCGGCGAGCGGGCGGCCTTCGAGGCGTTCATGGACTTTCTGGCCGAACGCCGGGCCCGCCATCCGTCGCTGCACGTGTACCACTTCGATCACTACGAGCCGACCGCGCTCAAGCGTCTGATGGGCCGCTACGCCGCTCGCGAGGACGACATCGACGATCTGCTGCGACGGCACGTGTTCGTGGACCTGCACCAGGTCGTGAGGGAGGCACTCATTGCCAGCGTGGAGCGCTACTCCATCAAGGATCTGGAGCGCTTCTACGGATTCGAGCGCTCGGTCGGGCTCCACATCGCCGGCGAGGAACGGGCCCGGCTCGAGCATGCCATTGAGCTCGGCACGCTGGATAGCGTCGAGCCCGGAACGCTCGCCGCGGTGCGCGCCTACAACCGGGACGACTGCGACTCCCTCGCGTCTCTGCAGCAGTGGCTGGAATCGATCCGCGACCGGCTGGAAGCGGACGGCCGGCCGGTGCCGCGGCCGCATCCGGAGATCTTCGAGACCACGGAGGCGTTCGATGCGCGCCGCGCGCGCATCGAGCAGCTGGTCGCCTCGCTGACCGAGGGCGTGCCGGACGATCCGGCCGAGCGCTCGCCGGTGGCGCACGGCCGCTGGCTGCTCGCGCACTGCCTCGACTACTACCGGCGGGAGAACAAGGTGGCATGGTGGGAGCGGTTCCGGCTTGCCGAGTGCGATGTCGAGGCGTACCTGGACGAGCCGAACGCGCTCGGTGGTCTCGAGCTCGTCGGGCGGGTCGGGGGCACGGACCGGGCACCCATCCATCGCTACCGCTTTCCCCGGCAGGAAGCCGTGATGCGGGATGCGGACCTCTTCGACGAGTCCGGCACCCCGCTCGGCAGCCTGGAAGCGCTCGACATGCATGCGTGCACCGTGGACATCAGGAAGCGTCAGGACACCCGAGACCATCATCCGGACGGAATCTATGGCGCTACGGTCTACAGGATGACCGCGCTGGAGGACGCCGTTCTCGAGATCGCGGAATGGGTGGCAGCGAACGGGCTCGACGGGACGGGCCCGTTTCGCGCCGCACGGGACCTGCTGCTTCGGCATCCGCCCAGGCTTGCGGATGGCGCGGGGTTCGACGGCACCGCCGCGAGCACCGCGCCCGACTCGCTGATCGACGAGCTCGGCCGCTTCGCGCGGACCCTGGATCACGGTGTGCTGCCGGTGCAGGGACCACCGGGCTCCGGCAAGACCTATGCCGGTGCCCGGGTCATTCTGACGCTGGTGCGGGCCGGGCGTCGTGTCGGGGTCTGCGCCAACAGTCACCGGGTGATTCAGCACCTCCTCTCGGGCGTGCTGGCTGCGGCGGCGGAGGCCGGCATGACGGTCGCGGTCGGGGCGAAACCGAAAGCGAAAGGAGATCTCGACGGCACGGGCATTGAAGCGTTCACGAGCAACGACCGGGCCGAGGCGTCCGTTCGGGCAGCAGCAGATACGCAAGGCGCGGTGCACGTGCTCGGCGGCACGAAGTTCCTGTGGTCGCGGCCGGGCATGCGCCGGAGCGTGGACGTGCTGATGGTGGACGAGGCCAGCCAGATCTCGCTCACCGACGCGCTCGCCATCGCGCCGTCTGCGGCGAGCCTCATCCTGATCGGGGACCCGCGTCAGCTCGATCAGCCCCAGCAGGGCACGCACCCGCCGGGGGTCGAGGTCTCGGCGCTCGATCAGCTGCTGGACGGTGCCGCCACCATGCCGCCGACGCGCGGCGTGTTCATCTCGCGTACCCGGCGGCTGCATCCGGAACTCTGTGCATTCACATCGGCCGCTTTCTACGAGGACCGCCTCGCCGCCTGGCCGGAGCTGGGCGGGCAGGCGCTGATCGACTGCGGACCGTTCGACGGCGCGGGCCTGTACTTCGTGCCGGTGCCGCACACCGGGAACCAATCCAGGTCACTGGAAGAGGTGGCCGTTGTGCGCGCGATCTACGAGGCGCTCCTCGAGGGACGCTGGCGCGACAGGGCAGGCGATGTGCGCCCGATCGGCCCGGAGGACCTCCTCGTCGTTGCCCCCTACAACGCCCAGGTGGGCGCGCTCAGCGACGTGCTCCCGGATGCCCGGATCGGCACCGTGGACAAGTTTCAGGGCCAGGAAGCGCCGGTGGTCATCTACTCCATGGCCACCTCCAGTCAGGCCGACGCGCCGCGCGGCATGGAGTTTCTCTACAGCGCCAATCGCCTCAACGTGGCGACTTCCCGCGCGCGATGTGCGGTCATTCTGGTGGCGAGCCCCGAGCTCTTCGACGTCGCCTGCCGGACGCCCGCCCAGGCGGCGCTGGCGGATGGGTTCTGCCGGTATCTGGAGCTGGCCCGACCAATCCCGGCTCCCGTCGGGGGAGATCGCTGAGTTGGCCGGGTCCGGTCTGCGACCGGATCCGGCCGGTCTGCTGCTGGTCGTCGTTTCGTCCCTGATCTCGCTCGTGCTCCTGGAGGCGGGTCTGCGTCTCGCTACCCCGTTCCCGATCACCGAAGAGACCAACCGGGTCGACGATCCCAGGCTCGGCTACGTGTTGGATCCGAGCTACCCCGGCGTCGACCAGCATGGATTCCGCAATGCGCCGGGTGCGCTCGAGGCCGCCGATCTGATCTTCATCGGCGACTCCCAGACGTTCGGCTACAACGTGCACGCGGCGCAGAGCTTTCCGGCGGTGGTGGCCAGGCGGACCGGGCGCCCGGTATATAACTTCGGCGTCGGCGGATACGGCATCTATCAGTATGCGGTGCTGCTGGAAGATGCCGCCCGTCTGCCCGTACGTGACGTGGTTCTCGGAATGTATCTGGCCAACGACTTGTCATATGCCTGTCGTGCGCTTCGCACAGACTACTGGCACAATCGGGCCGGCGATTCGGGTCTTGCGTTGCCGTATTGCGGGCGAGGCCCCACTGCGAAGATGCGTGACAGGATCTATCTTGCGGTGAAGCAGACGGCAACGCTTCAGGCGCTGAATCAGGTGGTCGATCAGGAGCTGTTCATCACTCGTGCGTCGCATTTACTCCTCGAAGATCATCAGCACGTCAACCGGGCAAGGGCGGTGGGTCACAGCAAAGCCACCTCACTGTCCGATCCGGACATCCGCAGGAGCTTCGACCACGCCCGGCGATTCCTCGAGGAAGCCCAGGCCCGTTTCGTCGAGCGGCATATCGGCTTCGGGGTGCTGCTCATTCCGTCGAAAGAGCGGGTGCTCGAGGCTTGGACCAGGCGTCACGGAACCGCCAGGGACCCTGAGTTGTCGGACATGGTGGCGAACGAGATCACGCTCACGGGCGTTTTCGAGGGTTTTCTCGACCAGAGCGGGATCATATGGCAGGACGCTTTGCCTTTCGTCGTTGATGGGCTCGAGCGCGCCATCGACCAGGACGAGCCGTTCTACAAGCCGAACGACGGCCATCCGCTCGAACGCGGTTACGAAAGCTATGCGGACGCGGCGATCGGGCTGCTCGCGCGGCTGGACCGGTAAAGGGCAAGCATCGGCAGACCCTGCCCTCGTGCAGGGAGGGCCGCGATTGATTTCGCCGCCGGCCGCCATCTCATCTGACATTGAACCGTGCGCACAGCGCCATTTTCTGTGAAGTATATAGACGAAGAAAGACTGGAGGCCATCTCAACGGACGCGTTCCGGAACGCTTCCCCCTATCCCTGGCTGAATCCGGAAGGGCTGCTCACCGATGCGGGCCACCGGGCGCTGGTGGCGCACGCTCCGGACGTATCGCTGTTCCGCGGCGCGTTCGGCAGGACGAGGAGATACGGCCAGGCGAGTCACGACCGTTACGTGCTGGATTACGAACCGGACCTGCCCATCGATCGCTGCTGGCACGACTTCGTTGCCGAGCTCGACTGCGCGCCGTATCGGGACTTCGTCTCGCGCCTGTTCGGTGTGGGCTCCTTCAATACCCGGCTGCATTGGCACTACACGCCGGATGGGTGCTCCGTTTCGCCGCACTGCGATGCGGACCGGAAGCTCGGGTCGCACATCTTCTACCTCAACACGAATGACGACTGGCAGACCGGGTGGGGCGGCCAGACGCTCATTCTCGACGATGGTGGGCGCTTCGGTCATCGAAGCGCGCCGGCGTTCCAGGACTTCGACCAGCGAATCCCCGCCCGTTCCATCGGTAACCATTCGCTGCTCTTTGCCCGGGTGGGTCACAGCTGGCACGGCGTGGAGCCGATTGCGTGTCCGCCGGACAGGTACCGGAAGGCGTTCATCGTCGTGTTCGAGCGCGCCGGAGGCTGGCTCGGCGCGGTTCGTGGGCTTGTTGCATCTGGAGGTGCGGTATGAACGCGCGCACGGAGGTCGATCGGCTCAGCGAGTCGCGATACCGCAGTCGGCCCGATGTGATCACATTGCGGGCCCGGCCCGGGGCGGTACCGTCCGGAAAACCGCCGGTGCGGATCTTTCTGGGCACCGAAGATGGTCAGTGGCGGGCGGAGCGCGTGTTCCTTTTCTCCATCGAGCAGGTTCGCGACCCGGGGCGCGACTACGAAATCCACCTCATGAAGAATCTGGCCGGCTTCGACCGCCACGCCTGGCGCACCGGCTTCACCAACTATCGCTTCGCGATTCCGGAGCTTGCCGGT
>JASFLG010000223.1:0-7031 GCA_050118205.1 Pseudomonadales bacterium | reverse complement strand
GAACTCGTGCGTCGCGCGCCGGTCCGGATAGGCCAGCTCGAACCCGGCGTCCTCGAGGCGCCGGGCCAGGTAGTTGGCGTTGAGCGTGGCGAACTCCCCCACCCGATGCATACCCTCCCGACCCAGCATCCAGGCGTAAGCCAGTGCCCGGATCAGGATGCCGGCGTTGCCCATGAAGCCGGAGAGTCGGCCGATGGTCTGTGGCAGGTCCGCCTCCGTCAGCCAGCGGTATGTGCCATCGTCACCGCGGCCGACCATGGGCACGGGAAGGAACGGACGCAGACGCTCCCCCACGCCCACCGGGCCCGCACCCGGTCCGCCACCACCGTGTGGGGTCGCGAAGGTCTTGTGCAGGTTCATGTGGAGCACGTCGAAACCCATGTCGCCCGGCTTCACCTTGCCCAGGATGGCGTTCAGGTTGGCGCCGTCGTAGTAAAGCAGGCCGCCGGCATCGTGCACGATGCCAGCAATGGTCTCGACCTGACGCTCGAACACGCCGCAGGTTGACGGGTTGGTCATCATCAGCCCCGCGGTCTGGGGTCCGACCACCCGACGCAACGCCTCCACGTCCACGTCACCACTCGCGTCCACCGGCACTTCGGTCACCTTGTAGCCGCACATCACCGCCGTGGCCGGATTCGTCCCGTGCGCGGCGTTGGGCACGATGATCTCGGTCCGCTCCGTATCGCCCCGGGCTTCGTGGTACGCGCGGATCATCGCGACGCCGGCGAACTCGCCCTGGGCGCCGGCCATGGGGGTCAGGGAGACCGCCTTCATCCCGGTGACGTCCGCCAGGATCTCCTGCAGATCGTACAGGCACGACAGAAAGCCCTGGCTGGCCTGGTCCGGCGCGAGCGGGTGACGCGCGAGGAAGCCCGGGAGGCTCGCGGCCTTGTGCGCGCCTCGCGGGTTGTACTTCATGGTGCAGGAGCCCAGCGGGTAGAACTGGGTGTCGATGGAAAAGTTCTTGCGCGACAGGTTGGTGTAGTGGCGCACCACCTGCAGCTCGGAAACCTCCGGCAGGGCCGGTGCGGTGCGGCGCCTGAAAGCCTCGGGAATGCCCGTGAGCGGCGCGTCGGGCACGAGCTGGGCGCTGGCCGTGCGCCCGGGCTCGGAAAGGTCGAAGATCGTCTTCACGTCGGTTGCGGGCTTCACGCTCACTTACAGCACCTCCGCCAGGCAGTCGTGGAATCGATCCATCTCTTCGGCGGTGCGCTTCTCCGTGGCGCACACGAGCAGCACGTTGTCCATGTCGGGGAAGTATCGTCCGAGGTCCAGCCCACCGAGAATGCCCCTGTCGAGCAGCGACTCGATCACGTCCGCGGCCGGCACCGGCAGGTTCAGCGCGCGCTCGTGGAAGAACGGCCCGTCGAACCGCTCGGTGACCCCCGGCAGCCCGGTGAGGGCACCCACCAGGCGGGCGGTGTTGGCATGACAGGCACGGGCGACCCGGGCCAGACCCTCCGGGCCCTGCAGGGCCAGGTAGATGGTGCCCGCAGTGACCAGAAGCCCCTGATTGGTGCAGATGTTGGAGGTCGCCTTGCCCCGCCGGATGTGCTGTTCTCTCGCCTGCAGGGTCAGCGCGAAGCCCGTGCGACCGTCCAGGTCCTCGGTGCGACCGATGATGCGGCCGGGCATCTGACGGACCAGGGCCTGGCGCGCGCAGATGAAGCCGAAAGAGGGACCTCCGGAGGCCATGGGAATGCCGAATGGCTGGCCATCTCCGCAGGCGATGTCGGCACCCGTCTCCCCCCACTCTCCCGGTGGCTCGAGCACCGCCAGGCTCATGGGGTTCGTCACCGCGATCACCATGGCTTGCCGCTCGTGAGCCCAATCGGTGAGCGCGTCCGCGTCCTCGAGCAAGCCGAAGAAGTTGGGCTGCTGCAGCACCACGGCGGCAGGGGGTTCGTACGCCGCGAGTGCCGACGTGTCCAGCGTGCCGGCCGCGGAGATGGGCACGATCTCGACCGTGACGTCCTGATTCGCAACGATGCTGCGCGCCGCCTGCACGTAGTGCGGATGCACGCTCTCCGGGACCAGCACCGTACGGCTGCCTGCCTTGCGGTTGGCGCGCACGGCCATGAGGATGGCCTCGGCGAGGCCGGAAGCACCGTCGTACACCGACGCATTCGAGACGTCCATACCGGTCAGCGCCGCCATCATGGACTGGTACTCGTAGATCAGCTGCAGGGTGCCCTGACTCGCCTCCGCCTGGTACGGCGTGTAGGCGGTCATGAACTCGCCGCGCGCGGTCAGGTCCCACACCGCTGCCGGGATGTGGTGATCGTAGGCACCCGCGCCGAGGAAACAGACGTCCACGGCATCGAGACTCGCGCGCCGCGCCATCTCGCGGAGCATCTCCATCTCGCTCGTGCCCTCCGGCACCCGGGTCAGCCGGCCGGCGCGCAGCCGGTCCGGGATCTCGTCGAATAGATCTTCGATGCTGGCCGCACCGATGGCGGCCAACATGCTGTCGACTTCTTCCGCCGTGTGGGGGATGAAGGGCATGGTCAATGGCTCCGTATGCGCTGTGCCGGGCGGGACCCGCCCGGCTGTTCAACGACCGGCAGGACCAACGAGGGCCGCGCCGGATCGGCCGTCAGTGCTCGTCCTCTTCGCAGATCTCGCCGTACGCGTCGGCGTCCAGCAGCTCGTCGAGCTCGGAGGTGTCATCCGGGTCGATGCGGAAGAACCAGCCGTCACCGTAAGGGTCCTGATTCACGGTCTCCGGGGCATCCTCCAGGGTGTCGTTGATCGCCACGATCGTGCCGGACACGGGCGCGTAGATATCGGATGCCGCTTTTACGGATTCCACCACGCCGGCCTCGGAGCCTGCGCTCACCGTCTGGCCAACCTCCGGCTGCTCGACAAAGACCACGTCACCCAGCGCCTGCTGTGCGTGATCCGTGATGCCGACGGTGACCTTGCCGTCGTCCTCCAGCCTGGCCCACTCGTGGCTCGCGGCGTACTTCAGCTCGTTCGGAATTTCGCTCATCGTGTCCCGTGATTCTTGTTCTGACCCCGGCCGGCTATTGTACTCGCTTTGCTTTCGGGTGCTGCCCTTCCGATCAGGCCGATCCGATATCACGCCCGAACTAACGATCAGTCGGATCCTTGTATACCCGCTTCCCGTTGCGCACGAAAGGTGGGCGCACGATGGCGACCGGTGCGCGCCGCCCGCGTATCTCGACCTCTGCCATCCCCCTGGCCGTGCGCGGAATACGGGCGAGCGCCACCGCGTAACCCAGGGTCGGCGAGAAGACGCCGCTGGTGATCACGCCGTCACCGTCGGCGCTGATGACCTTCTGCCCGTGACGCAGCACGCCCTTCGCCGTCATCACGAGCCCGGTGAGCTTCTCGGCAACGCCCGCGGCTTTTTCGGCCTCCAGCGCCGCCCGGCCGATGAACGCACGCTCCCCCCAATCCACGGTCCAGGCAAGATTGGAGACCAGCGGCGAGGTGGTCTCGTCCATGTCCTGGCCGTAGAGGTTCAGTCCCGCCTCGAGTCGCAATGTGTCGCGCGCGGCGAGCCCGGCCGGCACCACACCTGCCGCCGCCAGGGCCTCCCACAGGGCCACCGCCTCGTCGCCGGGCAGGATGACCTCCACCCCGTCCTCGCCGGTGTAACCCGTGCGCGCGATCATCACCTCGCCCGACTCCAGCATGCTGAACGGCGCAAGCCCGGCCGCGCCCTCCTCGCCCCGCACCGCTTCGAAACGGGCAACGGCGTCCGGTCCCTGGACCGCGATCATGGCAAGGTCGCGCTCGTGGATCGCCGTGCCCTCGTCGTTGTGACCCGCGAACCAGTCGAGCACCTTCTCCCGCGTGCCCGCATTCACCACGGTGCGGTAGCCGCTTGCCCGCCGGTAGACGATGAGGTCGTCGACCACACCCCCGGCATCGTTCAACAGCACCCCGTAGAGCGCCTTGCCGGGCGTATCGAGCTTGTCCACGTCGTTCGCCACCAGGCGGCGGAGGAACGGGCGGGCGGAATCGTCGGGCAGGTCGATGACCGTCATGTGGGAGACGTCGAACATGCCGGCGCCGCTGCGCACGGCGTTGTGCTCCTCGATCTGCGAACCGTAGTTGAGCGGCATGTCCCAGCCGGCGAAATCGACCATGCGGGCGCCGGCCGCCACGTGGGTGGCGTGCAGTGCGGTTTCTCTGCTCATATATCCCTTCCTCGAATCCATGCAGCGATGCTAGAGGGTCGACGCCACCGGGCCCAGCCCCAGCGCCTCGCGGATGATCTGGCGCTTGATCGGCTGCGCCCGGTCGAACCAGCCCACCGCCAGGTTTCTGAGCCACGACTCCAGCGGGCCGCCGCCGGCATAGCCCTGCCGGAACCCGGCCATGGCCGCCACCATCATCCGTGCGCGAACCCGCCGCCGGCGTGCGAACGTCCGCCAGATCCCCGTCGTCCCCGGATCCCCGCCCGGGGGAATTCGCGCCATCACCGCGAGCAGGTCGCGCGCGTCCTCGAAGCCGACGTTGGCACCGAGCCCGGCCAGCGGGTGCAGAACCCGGGCCGCATCGCCGATCAGCAGCACCCGGTCCGCCGGATTGAAGTCGCTCACCACGTGCTGGGCCAGCGGAAACGTGAGTCGCGCGTCCACCGCCTCGACCGCGCCGAGCCGCGCCTCGATGGCGGCTTCGAGCTCTCCCGCAAACGCCTCGTCTTCCAGTTCCTTGCGCCGGGTCGCCGATGGCGGGCTCTGCGACCAGACCACCGAGACGAGGTTCGGCTCGCGGCTCGGAAGCAGCGCCAGGGGCCCGTCCAGCAGGAAACGCTGGTGCGCGACCCCACCATGGGGCTTCTCCGTTCTGACCACGGTCGCGAGCGCCTGCTGGCCGGTGGCGAGGGTTTCGACCGGCACACCGGCAAGCGAACGCACGACGGACCGGGCGCCGTCCACGCCGACCAGGAGCCGGCCTTGGATGTGCCGCACACCCACCTGAATCGCCACATGCTCCGCGTCGGCCGTAAGCGCCTGCAGCTCGCCGAGCACGATCTCGACGGTCGGCTCCGCGTCGAGCAGCGCCCAGAGGGCCGTCACCGTGGGGGAGTTCTCGAGAATCCAGCCGAGCTCCGAGCGGCCCACCTCGGCCGCGGCGAAGTCGAGAGACGCGGTGCCACGCTCCTCCCAGACGTGCATGCGCACGTACGGCGCGGCGGCGGCCGGGTCCCAGGCCCCCAGAGATTCCAGCAGCCCGCGAGACGCGGGCGCGCAGGCGATGTTCCGGATGTCCATGCCGAGCCAGCCGCGGCTGACGGTCGGTCGCTGACGGTCGACCAGCGTGACCGTGCGGCCCGTCCGGGCGATCCCCAGGGCGGTGGCGGCGCCGACCAGGCCGCCGCCGACGACGACAACGTCGCGAACCCCGGTCACGGCCGCGGCTCGGCCATGACGGCCTCGATCTCCGCCACGGTCTTCGGTGCGGCCGCCGTCAGCACGTCCGGTCGGTCCGCAGTGACCAGCACGTCATCCTCCACCCGTATGCCGATGCCGCGGAAGTGCGCCGGCAGGTGTGCCGTGCTCTCTCCGGGGGGAAGGTAGATCCCCGGCTCGATGGTGAGCACCATGCCGGGCTCGAGCGGTCGCGACGCGCCATCCACCCGGTAGTCACCCACATCGTGGACGTCGAGACCCAGCCAGTGGGACGTGTTGTGCGGGCAGAAGGTCCGATACCGCTCCGTCTCCAGCACCTCTGCCGGGTCGCCATCGAGGATCTCGAGATCGATGAGTCCCTGAATCATGATCTCGAGCGCGGCCTGATGGGGCGTTTCGAACACCGCGCCCGGGCGGCACGCCTCGATGGCAGCCTGGTTTGCCGCCAGCACCACCTCGTAGAGCGCCTGCTGCTGGCGGCTGAAGCGCCCCGAGACGGGGAACGTGCGGGTGACGTCGGCTGCATAGAGCTGGTACTCGCAGCCCGCATCGATCAGCACCAGATCGTTCTTCTTGAGCGTCTGTGCGTTGTCGACGTAGTGCAGCACACAGGCGTTGGCGCCGCCGCCGACGATACTGGCATACGCCGTCGACTTGGCGCCCCGACGCATGAACTCGTAGACCAGCTCTGCCTCCAGCTGGGTTTCCGTCATACCCGCCTCGCACGCCCGCATGGCACGGAGGTGACCCTGACAGGTGATCTCGGCGGCCTCCCGCATGCAGCGGATCTCGGCGGCCGATTTGATCAGCCGCTGCTCGTGCAGGAGGTGCTTGAGCGCAAAGAGCTCGTCGGGCGTGCGCACGCCACCGGACTCGCGCGCGCGCAGGCTGCTGACCCAGCCAAGCAATCGGTTCTCGAACTCCGGATGATCGCCGAGTCCGAGGTAGATGCGCTCGCGGCCTTCGAGCATGCCCGGAAGGATGTCGTCCAGGTCGGCCACGGGAAACGCATCGTCCACGCCGACAATCTGCGCTGCCCGGTCCGGGCCCAGGCGCTCGCCGTCGTAGAGCTCGGAGCGCGCATGCCGCTCGCGACAGAAGAGAATCACCTCGCCGTGGCTGCGCCCGGGAGCCAGCACCAGCACCGCGTCCGGCTCATTGAAGCCGGTGAGGTAGTGAAAATCGCTGTCCTGACGGAACAGGTACTCCGAGTCACGGTTGCGGATACGGCCGCTCGCGGCCGGAATGACCGCGATGGAGTCCGCAGCCATCAGGTGCATCAGTGCCGTGCGGCGGCGTCGGTAGTCACTCTTCGGAATCGTCGCCGGCATCGTTCGCTAGGCTCATGATCAACAGCACGCCCACCTTCACGTACTCGGCGAGCTGCATGAAATCGGCTTCCTCTTCTCCCGCCTCGTCCGGCTCCGTGTCGATCTGGGCGATGGCGGCGAAGTCGCGAACGATCTCCTGCGCCTCGTCGGGCAGCTCGCCGAGCGAGCCTACGCCGCGCCGGGCAAGACCGGCCACCAGGCCGGTGAGGAAGCTCTGTGTCCAGGCGGCCAGAGCGGACAGCCGCTCGGGTATGGGCACCTCATCTTCAGGCAGCAGCGGTGCGAAGCTCATGTCCTCGGCATGCAGGGC
>JASFLG010000222.1:0-7032 GCA_050118205.1 Pseudomonadales bacterium | reverse complement strand
CCGCCGGTCCGGTTGTCGCTGTGCGTCCGGCACCCTAACATCGGGCGCTGTTCCAGCTACTGCGTTCCAGCGCATGACGTCGGCCGGGTCCCGGTTCCTGCACATCACCGCGTTTCTGTGCGGCACCGCATTCCTGTGCGGCGTGCAACCGGCCGCGTTTGCCGCCGAAGCCACGCCGGAACCGGCCGCGCCGACGGAATCCACAGCACCTGCCCAGCCGGTCGCCCCGCCCTCCGACATCACCGCGAGTTCCCAGCAGGCACTGGCCGAGCTCGACCGTCTCAGGGGCGAGCTAGACAAGCTCGCGAGCCCCGATGCGGAGGCCGCGCAGATCGACGCGCTGCAGAAGGAAGTGAACGCGCTGCTGCCGGAGGGCCAGAACATCGATGCGCTGGCGGATGACCCTGCGGCGCTCGACAGCGTCATGCTGCGCTCGCGCAGCCTCACCAGCGAGGCGGGCGCGCTCATCGACTGGCTGACCAAGGACGCGGAAACCCTCGAGAAGCAGATCGATGAGATCGGCGCGATGGTCGATCGGTGGCAGCGGACGCGCACCGAGCGTCCGGATCTGCCGCAGGCCCTGGCCGAGCGCGTATCGCAGATTCTCAGTGACGCCGCCGCGCTGCAGTCCCAGGCCAGGAGCCGACTCAACACCCTCATCGAGCTGCAGAACCGGGCCATGGGCGTCCGCAACGACCTGAATCCCATCGCCGAGCGCATCAGCGGTTACGACCGATCACGGCAGACCCAGCTCTTCGAGCAGAATGCGCCGCGGGTCTGGCAGCTCACCGCGCAGCACATCACACGCTCCTCCGAGCGCTCCGGGCGCCGGTTGACGGAACACTTCCTGGTGAACCTGGAAAGCTGGGCGCAAAACTCCGAGACCGTGATCGGTGGTCACCTGCTTCTGCTGCCGGTGATCCTGCTGCTGCTCTATCGGCTGCGGAAGGTGACGGACGAACCGGGCGCCGCCCTGTCGCGGCCGGCAGCGACAGGCATGCTGATCTGGCTGTTCATCGGCGTGGCGATCTACGCGGGCTCGCCGACCCTCGTGCGCATCATCTACGTCGTGGTCGCCATGATCGCGGCTGCCATCGTGCTGATGAGCGCTCTGCCGCGGGAGATGCGCGCGGGCGTGCTGTTTTTCGTGATCATCGCGCTGGTGCACGAGGTCTTTCAGAACATGCCGGTCACCGAGCAGCTGCCACGGCTCGCCTATCTGGTGTTCGCGCTGGCGCTGACGGGCATCACCTGGCGGGCGCGAAGCCGGGGCACCTCCCAGGCGATGGTCGCCTTGGGTTCGCCCCGGGGGCTGGTCGTCGGCGCGGCCACGCTGGGGGCGTGCCTGTGCGTCGTCAGTCTGGTCTGCAATGTCCTTGGCTACGTGGCGCTGGCCCGGCATCTCGTGGTTGGCGTGGTCGACAGCACCGCCGTGTTTCTCATCCTGTTCGCAGGCTTCAGCTCGATCAGCGAGATCATTCAGGTGGTCCTGCGCCTGCCGGGGTTGGACGGCGTGCGCTCCATCGCCGCCAACCGCTACCGTCTGCAGGGGGTGCTGCGCAAACCGCTGGTGTGGCTCTCGCTGCTTCTGTGGTTGTGGGCGACCCTGCGTGCGTTCGGTATCAGCGAGTGGTTCTTCGGCTCTCTGGGCGAGATCCTGACAGCGGAGATCTCCGTGGGCGAGGTGACGCTCTCCCTCGGTGGATTCGTCATCTTCGCCTTCGCCGTGTGGCTGGCGGTGTGGACGTCGCGCGTCGTGCGCACGGTGCTGAAGCTGGACGTGCTGGCGCGCATGAACCTGCCGCGTGGGGTGCCGAACACGATCTCCATGACCGTGCATTACTCCATCATTCTGATCGGGCTGCTGATCGGTGTCGGATCGCTCGGCATCAATCTGTCCAACCTGGCCTTCATCATCGGCGCGCTGGGGGTCGGTATCGGCTTCGGCCTGCAGAACGTGGTCAACAACTTCGTCTCCGGTCTGATCCTCATCTTCGAGGCCCCGATTCAGATGGGGGATACGGTGCAGGTGGGCGACCTGATGGGAACGGTCACCCAGATCGGCATCCGAACCAGCCGGGTAAGGACCTTCGACGGCTCCGAGGTGATCGTTCCGAACGGCGACCTGGTATCCAACCAGGTCATCAACTGGACTCTGACCGACCGCCAGCGCCGTCTCGAGCTCCTGGTCGGCGTGGCCTACGGCTCGGACCCGGACAGGGTGAGCGCGGTTCTCCGGACGGTGCTGGAGGCCGACGAAGGCGTGCTTGCGGAGCCGCCGCCGCAGATCATCTTCACGACCTTCGGCGACAGCAGTCTGAATTTCCGGATCCTCGCCTGGATTGCCGATTTCGATGAGACCCTGACCACCACCCACCGGCTGAACACCGCCATCAATGCCGCTCTGGCCGAGGCCGGCATCGCCATACCCTTCCCGCAGCGCGACCTGCATCTGGTCTCCGTGGCACCCGGCATCCGTCCTGACCCTGCCACCTGAGCTGTGCGGCTGGCCTGCAAAGCCGGCTGCCCGGCCGATCCCGACCGGCCCGAGAATCGTCTTTTTTAGAGACTAACGTTGTCGTTGGACCAGTCATCGTGTTGTCATATCGGTGCTCTGTTTGCGCCCGTGGGACTCACGACCGCGGGTTGAGAAGTCGACGACAGGTAGGCGGCGGCCAGACGCTCAAGTGAGCGTGCTGCCGGAAACCGGATAAGAGCAACACAAATCGAAAGCGACCGGAGCAGGCAAGAGGACAAGGAGGGATCATGTTGATCTTGACGCGCAGGGTGGGTGAGCGGCTGATGATCGGTGACGAGATTTCGGTCACCGTTCTCGGTGTCAAAGGGAACCAGGTACGCATCGGGGTGCACGCACCCGCCGATGTGAGCGTCCACCGGGAAGAGATCTACGAACGCATCCGCGCGGAACGCGACTCCATGCGGCTTGCCTCTGCCGGCGGCTGATTCCAGGGATTCACCCTGAGGATACCGAAGGGGCCACTCGCCCGGGTGGCCCCGGTGTTTCATTCGCGCTATTTTGTCCGGCTTGGGCGGGCATGCTGTCCGCCACCCAGGGAGGACGACGGCGTGGATCGCCGATCGGATGAGTTGGAGACGGGGATCCCGCCGGCGGGCGCGGCGCTGGCATTACGCCATCGTACCCTGTGCCGGCTCGAGGAAGCGCTCCGACTGCTGGTGGCACGACACGGCGCTCGAATGACGCTCGGCGAGCTGTTCGCCGTCACCGCTGGCATGGCGCGGTTGTGCCGGCAGGAGCAGGTCAGCCTTGCCGAGATCGCCGAGGCCACCGGTCTTCCCAAGCAGAACCTGTCACGCTGGGCAAAAAAGCGGGTGGGTGACAGCATCTTTCTGAAGGTGAACGAGGACGATCAGCGCCGGCATGACCTGGTCATGACGGACGCCCGTCGGGCCCAGGCCCATATCGAGCGGCTTGCCCGCGTGCTCGGCACGGACACGGACTGAACCGGTGCACGCTGTTATCCTGCGCTGATCTCATCGTGTACCGGAGCCCCGTCACCGGAAATGGCGCTACCCGACCATCTGAGCGCACTGCTGGATCCGCGCTCCTACCCGCACCCGTGTCCGCACATCGAGCTCATCGAGACGCACATCTCCTGGGTGATCCTGACCGGTGACTACGCCTACAAGCTGAAGAAACCGGTGCGCTTCAACTTCGTCGACTTCAGCACGCTGGCGCTGCGACTGCATTTCTGCCGCGAAGAGCTGCGCTGCAACCGGGCGTTCGCTCCGCAGCTCTACGTTTCCCTGGTGGCGATCCGTCGTGGGGAGCGGGGACTCGAGGCGGTCGCGGAATCAACCAGTGAGACCGCCGACCAGGCAGACGTGGTCGAATGGGCGGTGCAGATGCGCCAGTTCGATCCGGAGCTGGCGCTCGACAGGCTGCTCGAGCGGGGCGAGCTCGGAGAGGACGCCCTCGATGACTTCGGCCGCGACCTGGCCGACCGCCACGCGACCCTGCCGGTGCTCGAGGCGGGACCGGCAGACGTGCCCAAGCGCGTGTTCGGTCCCGTGGAGGACAACTTCGAGGAGATCGGCAACACGGGTCTGGCCGATCGTCATCGCCGGGACGTGGACGCCACGCTCGCCCGTTCCCGAGCGGTGGGCGACTCGCTCCGTCCCGCGTTCGATGCGCGGCTGATCGGCGGGTGCGTGCGCGAGTGTCACGGCGACCTGCACCTGTCCAATCTGGCGCGGATCGATGGGGTCGTCACCGCCTTCGATTGTCTCGAGTTCAACGAGAATCTGCGCTGGATCGACACCATGAGCGATGTGGCCTTTCTGTTCATGGATTGCCACTTCCGCGGCAGGACGGCGCTCGCCTATCGTTTCCTGGACAGCTATCTGGAAGGATCCGGCGATTACAACGGCGCGCAGCTGCTGCACTACTTCGCGGCCTACCGCTCGGTGGTTCGGGCCAAGGTGGCCGCCCTGCGCTGGGTGCAGGAGGCGGACGAGGCGACGGCAGAGCGGTTCGCCCGCCATCTCGTCTGGGCCCGGGACCGGCTCACGCGCCCTCGGGGCCGCCTGGTGCTCACCTGCGGTCTGTCCGGGTCCGGCAAGTCGTATCTGGCCACGCGCCTGCTCGCCCGCCTGCCCGCGGTGCGTCTGCGCTCCGACGTTGCGCGCAAGCATCTGGCCGGGATCGGTACCCTGGCGCGCAGCGATTCCGGCATCGACTCGGGACTCTACGATCCGGCGCAGAGCGATCGAACGTTTGCCCATCTCGCGGCGGCGGCGGAAGGGCTGCTCGTCGCTGGCGAGCACGTGATCGTGGACGCCACGTTCATCGAGCGGTCGCGTCGGGCGCAGTTTCTGGAGCTGGCGGAGCGTCTGGGTGTGGTTGCGGTGATCGTGCATTGCCGTGCACCGGATGCGGTGCTCACCGCCCGGCTCGAGGACCGCGCGCGGGCCGGGGCGGACCCCTCCGAGGCAACGGTGGAGGTGCTCAGAATGCAGCAGGAGCGCCTCGAGCCGCCGGGCGATGACGAGCCGTGCATTCGGGTCGACACCGACCGGACGCTCACCGACGACTTCGTCGGCGAGCTCAGCCGGCGGATCACTGGCCTGCAATGATGGAGAAGGTCGCCGACAGCGTTCTCTCGATGCTGATCACGCCGGTGCTGTATTCCGCGCCGCCGGCATCGGCGAAGGCCGCGGTGCGCACCTTCATTTCCATCGGGCGCGGGCTGTGCATGTCCACCTGGACGTCGCTGACCGCGCCGAGAGTCACGCCGAAACCGGCGGCCACGCGCTCCGCCTCGCGTCTGGCGTCGTCCATGGCGAGCGTCAACGCCTGCTCCTCCAGCTCGGTGCGCTTCGACGTGTCCGGGCGCAGCGGGCTCAGATTGTTGATGCCGAGGTCGAGCGCACCATCGAGCAGGGCGCCGAACCGGTCCAGGTCACGAAGGGTGACCTCGATCGTGCGGGTGGCGATCAGGCCATCCACCACCACCTCGTTGTCGCGTCGCTGGTAGCGTGGGGTGATGCTCACCGCGGTGGCGGTCACGTCACGCTCGGCAATCTTGAGCTTGCGGGTGAGGGAGAGGACGTCCCGTACCACCGCGTCGAGCGCTTCCTTCAGGGACGCCGCGTCGGCGCCTTCGCGGCGGACGTCGAGGGTGACGTAGCCCATGTCGGGCGCCACCTCCACGGTGCCACGCCCGGCGACGTGAATACCGTTCGGCACATCGCCCAGGGCCGTGGCGCCGGCCAGCGTCAGCGCCGCTGCAAGCAGTGCCTGCCTGATGTATCTGCTCATACCGTCCGGTACCTCACTCGAATCCATCCATGGTAGCGACCCGGGTGATGAGTTCCTCCACCCGGGTGCTGTAGCCCCACTCGTTGTCGTACCAGCCGATCACCTTGACCATCTCTGCGTCCATGACCTGGGTGAGCAGGCTGTCGAAGATCACCGAGTGCGGATTGCCGATGATGTCGGAGGATACGATGGGGTCGGTGCAGTAGGCGAGGATGCGCGCGAGGGATCCGTCGGCCGCTGCCGACATCGCGGCATTCACCGCGTCCACCGTGGCCGGCCGCTCCACCTGCACGGTCAGGTCCACCAGGCTGCCGTCGGGCACCGGCACGCGCATGGCCATGCCGTCGAGCCTGCCGGCGAGCTCCGGGAGCACCTGGCCGATGGCGCGGGCCGCGCCCGTGGACGTGGGCACGATGTTGGTGGCGGCGTTGCGGGACCGGCGCAGGTCCTTGTGCGGCGCGTCGATCAGACGCTGGTCGGAGGTGTAGGCATGCACCGTGGTGAGCAGCCCGCGGCGGATGCCGAAGGTCTCGTGCAGCACCTTGACCATGGGCGCCGCGCAGTTGGTGGTGCAGCTCGCGTTGCTGATGACGGTCGCATCCTTCGTCACCACATGATCGTTGACACCGGCAACCAGGGTGGCGTCCAGAGGATCCTTGCACGGCACGGTGAGGATCACACGCTTCGCTCCCGCCGCCAGGTGCTTTTCCAGCTCCGCCAGGCGGCGGAACTTCCCGGAGGCCTCCACCACGTAGTCGACGCCGAGCTCACCCCAGGGCAGCTTTCCGGGATCCGGCTCGGACAGCACCTTGAACGGGTCCCCGTCGATCTCGATCGTGTCGCCGCTGACCCGGACCTCGCCGGGATAGATGCCGTGGATACTGTCGTAGCGGAAGGCGTATGCCAGGTCCTCGGCGCTGGCCAGATCGTTCACGGCCACCACGTCGTAATGCCGACGCAGCTTGGCGATGCGGGTGATGGTCCGGCCGATGCGGCCGAAACCGTTGATGGCGATGCGTGGTCTGCTCATTGCTTACTCCCTGGCGCGTGCACGCACGGTTTACATCGTTGCATCATAGCCCCGGTCCGTTGCGCGCGCGCGGGCGTGTCGGTCAGCACCAGCTCGCCTCCTGCTCCGGGTGCTTCAGCAGCTCTTCCACGTTGGCGTTGAGTATCCGGTAGCCGACGTTGCCGTAGAGGATCTGGCGACCGCCGTTCATCACCCAGGAAGG
>JASFLG010000221.1:0-7051 GCA_050118205.1 Pseudomonadales bacterium | reverse complement strand
AGGCCGTGGGCCGGGTGAGCTCGGATGCCGTCGGCACGAGCTACGTGCCCGCCGTGGTCGTGCCGGTACCGCTGATCGCCCGGGTTCAGAACTCGGCCTGCAACAGCCTCTCGAATCAGCTGAAAACATTCATCACCAACGGCTGACCGCCGGCGCCGACGCTCCGCCTCTAGCGGGGCGTGATCTCCACCACCTCGCCCACGAAGTGCCGCGGTTCCGTCGCGTACCACTCCATCAGCTCCACGTGGTGCTTCTTGCGCGCGAGGTCGCAGAGCTCGTAGAAGGTCGGCCGGCCCGGGTCGGTGATCACGATCCGCTCCACGCCGTGCTTCATTGCCCGGTTGATCATCTGCGCGAGGGACTTGACCAGCGAATCCCAGAAGCAGATGTCCGAGCCGACGATGCAGTCGAACCTGGCGAGATCGCTCCCCTTCAGCGACTCCAGACGGCGCACCATGGGCGTCACCTTCACATCGTTGAGCTCCGCGAGCACATCCAGGAATGGAAAGACGTCCTTGTCGATGTCCAGCCCGGTCACCTTGGCCTTGAACTGGCGGGCACAGAACACGGATCCGGGACCCCAACCGCAGCCCACCTCCAGGATCCGGGACTTCTTCTTCAGCGGATGGTGCTGCAGGTAATCCATGAGCAGGAAGCTCGAGTTCCAGGTCTTGTGGCCGTGCACCGAGGGCTGGTAGGCCTTCTTCAGACGGCGGATCAGCCGGTGCTTGGACTCGAAGAAATAGATCCCGTACGCCTGATACATGTGGTCTTCAGGCAGCGGCTGTAGTTTCGGCATGGGTTCCTGACCCCGTGACTGGGCGACGAAAACGCCGCAGTGTACGGGCTGGGAGAGCCCATGACCACGGGGTTCCGGGAATACCCGACTGTTTTACTCTGGTATTGGAGGGTGCCTAGCAGTTACAATCCGCGCCTGAACGCCAACCGGAAGACACCGTGTCAGTCGAAGATCTCGTGCGCAGAGAGTACAGCGCCGGATTCGTGTCCAATGTGGACTCGGATACCCTCCCCCCGGGCCTGGACGAGTCCGTGGTTCGTTTCATCTCGGCCAAGAAGGGAGAGCCCGACTGGCTGACCGAGTGGCGTCTGAAGTCCTACCAGCTGTGGCGGGCGATGACCCCGCCCACCTGGGCGCACGTGCACTTCCCGGAGATCGACTTCCAGGCCATCTCCTACTACTCGGCGCCGCGCAAGCCCGGCACCGGACCCCAGTCCCTGGACGACGTGGATCCGGAGCTGCTGCGCACCTACGAGAAGCTCGGGATCCCGCTGCACGAGCAGGAGATGCTGGCGGGCGTCGAGCCACGGGCCCAGGTGGCGGTGGACGCGGTGTTCGACAGCATTTCCATCACCACCACCTTCAAGGAAAAGCTCGCCGAAGCGGGCGTGATCTTCTGCCCGATCTCGGAGGCTGTGCACAGCCATCCGGAGCTCGTGCAGAAGTACCTCGGCTCGGTGGTCCCACAGCGGGACAACTTCTACGCGACGCTGAACTCCGCCGTGTTCTCGGACGGGTCATTCGTCTACGTTCCGCCCGGCGTACGCTGTCCCATGGAGCTGTCCACGTACTTCAGAATCAATGCTCAGAATACCGGCCAGTTCGAGCGAACTCTGATCATCGCCGACCGGGGTGCTTACGTGAGCTACCTGGAAGGCTGCACGGCGCCGATGCGCGACGAGAACCAGCTGCACGCCGCCGTGGTGGAGCTGGTGGCGCTGGAAGACGCGGAGATCAAGTACTCGACGGTGCAGAACTGGTACCCGGGCGACGAGCATGGCAAGGGCGGCATCTACAACTTCGTCACCAAGCGCGGCGCCTGCATCGGGGACCGCTCGAAGATCTCCTGGACCCAGGTAGAGACCGGCTCGGCGATCACCTGGAAGTATCCGAGCGTCGTGCTGCGCGGCGCGGACAGCATCGGCGAGTTCTACTCCGTGGCGCTCACCAACAACCTCCAGCAGGCGGACACGGGCACCAAGATGATTCACCTTGGGCCGAACACGCGCAGCACGATCGTCTCGAAGGGCATCAGCGCCGGCAGGAGCGAAGCGAGCTATCGCGGTCTGGTGCGCATGGGCCCGATGGCGAACGGCGCGCGCAACTACACGCAGTGCGACTCGCTGCTGATCGGCAGCGAGTGCGGCGCTCACACCTTCCCCTACATCGAGTGCAAAAACCCGAACAGCGTGATCGAGCACGAGGCCACCACGTCCAAGGTGAGCGAGGATCAGCTCTTTCTCTGCCAGCAGCGCGGCATCGACCCTGAGAAGGCCGTGAGCATGATCGTCAACGGCTTCTGCAAGGAGGTATTCCGCGAGCTGCCCATGGAGTTCGCCGTTGAAGCGGGCAAGCTTCTGGAGGTGAGCCTGGAGGGAGCGGTCGGATGAACCTGCTCGAGGTTCGCAACCTGCACGTATCGGTGGGCGACAAGCCGATTCTCAAGGGCCTGGACCTGACCCTGGAAGCGGGGTCCATCCACGCCATCATGGGGCCTAACGGTTCCGGCAAGAGCACGCTCGCGGCGGTCATCGCCGGCCGGCCGGGCTTCGAGATCACGGCGGGCGAAGTCCGCTATCGGGGGGAACCGCTCGAGACGCTGGCGCCGGAGGAGCGGGCCCAGCAGGGCATCTTCCTGGCCTTTCAGTACCCCGTGGAGATCCCCGGAGTGAGCAACATGGAGTTCCTGAAGGCCGCCATGGACAGTCTGGCCACGGCACGCGGCGAGGACCCGCCGAGCACCGTGGACTTCATGCGCCGCGTACGCGAGATCGCCGCCGGGCTGAAGCTCAATCCCGAGTTTCTCAAGCGCGGCGTCAACGAGGGATTTTCCGGCGGCGAGAAGAAGCGCAACGAGATCCTTCAGCTCCTGCTGCTCGACCCGACGCTGGCGGTGCTGGACGAGACCGACTCCGGACTCGACATCGATGCGCTTCAGGTGGTCGCCGAGGGCGTGAACGAGTTTCACGATGACCACAACGGTGTGCTCCTGATCACCCACTACCAGCGCCTGCTCGAGCACATCGTGCCCGATCGCGTGCACGTGCTCGCCGACGGCGCCATCGTCCGATCCGGGGGCAAGGAGCTGGCGCTGGAGCTCGAAGAACGGGGTTACGCATGGCTGACCGCCTGACCCCGGAAGAGCTCATCGGGCAGCTCCCCGTTGCCGAAGCGGGTAGCGACCTGCTCGACCGCGCACGGACCGCCGTTCGCGGCGGCGGCTTCCGGGAGTTCTGGAAGTACACGCCCGCAGCGGACTTCATCTCCGGGCTCAACCGCATCGATGTCCAACGGCCCGAGCTGGACGTGCCGGAGGATGGGAGTATTCACGTCGACCACCGCGCCGTCGGCACCACCCTGGGCGCGCAGGACGGGGCGAGCACCGATCGCTTTCCGCTGGCCGACCTCGCCCTGCTGCTCGCCGGTGACGCAGTGATCGTGGACGTGACCAGATCGAGCGAGGCTCCCCTGCGCATCCGCTACGGCGATGGGCTCACGGTGCCACTGCTGATTCGCGTCGGCGATGGGGTCAGCACACGCATCATCGAGGAATCTCTGGGCGAGGGCTTCGGCAACCAGACGCTCTATCTGCACCTCGGCCGGGGCGCGAGCGTGGAGCACGCCTCGGCCGCACTGCCGCCCGACGCGTGCCACTGGTCCCTGACCCAGGTCAGTCAGGCCGCCGGGAGCCGATACACCCGCCAGCAGTACTGCACCGGCGGTCGCAAGCGACGGGTGGAGACCCAGATCCTGCTCAACGGGCCCGACGCGTCGGCGGATATCGTCGGCGCCTACGTCGTCGAAGATGGCACGCACCTGGATCAGCAGCTCCTGGTGGAGCACCGAAGCCGGGCAACCAGGAGCCGTCAACGTTTTCACGGGATCGGTGCCGGGAAAGGCACCACGATCTTCAACGGGCGCATTCACATACACCCGGACTCGCCGGGCGCTGATGCCGCGCTGACCAACAGGAACCTCGCGCTGCATCCGGACGCCACCATCAATACCAAGCCGGAGCTCGAGATCTACACCGACGACGTGAAGTGCTCGCACGGCGCCACCGTCGGACAGCTCTCCGAGGAGAGCCTCTTCTATCTGCGCAGCCGCGGTCTGGATGTCGCGACCGCGCGCCGCATGCTCTGCCGGGCCTTCATACGCGAGTGCGTGGAAGGCGCGCTGGCTGAACGAGCCGAAAGTACCCTGCTGGGCGCCTGGACGGAGGTCGCTTGAACCGCGCCGACTTTCCGATTCTCGAGACGCAGCTCGAGGGCGGTCCCCTCGTCTACCTCGACAACGCTGCCACCACGCAGAAACCCCGGGCCGTGCTCGACGCCATGGACGACTACTACCGCACGAGCAATGCCAACGTGCACCGGGCCGCCCACGCCCTGGCCGACCGTGCCACGCGCGCATTCGAAGCCGCTCGGGACAGCGCCGCACGTTTCATCAATGCCGCGGCCCGTGAAGAGGTCATCTTCACCTCCGGAACCACGGCGGCCATCAACCTCGTGGCCTCCGTGCACCGGACCAAGCTGCGCCCGGGTGATCAGATCCTGATCAGCGAGGCGGAGCACCACTCGAACATCGTGCCCTGGCAGCTGCTCGCCGAGGCGACCGGTGCAACGCTGATCGCCGCCGCGGTGACCGACCGTGGGGAGATAGACCGGGACGACTATCGCAGGAAGCTCGAGCAAGCACCGGTGATCGTCGCCCTGCAGCACGTCTCGAACGCGCTCGGCTCGGTGCATCCGGTCGGCGAGATGATCCGCGAAGCGCACGACGCCGGCGCGGTCGTGCTGATCGATGGTGCCCAGGCCCTGGCTCACCTTCCCGTCGACGTGCAGGCGCTCGACTGTGACTTCTACGCCGGCTCCGCGCACAAGATGTACGGGCCAACCGGGGTGGGCATCCTCTACGGCAAGCGGGCCCTGCTCGAGGCGCTGCCGCCGTGGCAGGGTGGCGGCGAGATGATCGAGCACGTGACGATCGAGCGCTCGGTGTACAACGCCCTGCCCTACAAGTTCGAAGCCGGCACCCCGAACATCGCCGGGGTCGTCGGTTTCGGCGCCGCCATCGAGTATCTGGCCGCACAGGACTGGACGACGATCCGCGAGCACGAGCAATCGCTGATCGAGCAGACGCTGAGCCAGCTTCGTCAGATGCCCGGTGTCAGGCTGGTCGGCGAACCGGCCGAGCGTGCCGCCGCCATCTCCTTTCTCGTCGACGGCAGCCACCCGCATGACATCGGCATGCTGCTCGACCAGCAGGGCGTCGCCGTGCGCACGGGCCACCACTGCGCCATGCCGCTGATGCAGCGGCTGAGCATCCCCGGAACGGTCAGGGCTTCGTACGGTCTGTATAATTCGACCGAAGACGTAGACCAATTCGTGACCGCGCTGCGCAAGGCACTGACCTTCGTCTGACGGCACCACGGACAGGAGCACTACATGACAGCCACGACATTCGATCCGACAGCCATCGCCATCACCCCCGCGGCACGGACCCACATTGCCGCCCAGATCTCGCGCTCGGGCCATCGCTACCTCCGTCTGGGCGTGAAGGAAAGCGGCTGCAACGGTTTCATGTACACGCTCGACTTCATCGACGGCCCCGATCCCGAGGACCGTCGTTTCGAGTTCGACGACATCGACGTGTTCGTGAGCGATGAAGCGCTGCCGCTGGTGCTCGGCACCGAGATCGACTACGCCGTCGAAGGCCTGAACGCCAGCCTGAAATTCAAGAACCCCCGTGCCGCAAGCTACTGCGGCTGCGGCGAGAGCTTTTCGATCAAGCCGGATTGAGCCCATCGTGGAACGCAGACTGATCTCCACCACGCGCGACTGTTCCGCGCGCCTCGTCCCGACGGGCGACCCGATCACGATTCCCGGATCGACGTTCGTCACGTTGACGCAGAGCCTCGGCGGCACGTACACGGTGATCGTCAATGGCAACATGGCGCGTATCGACGGCGAGGACGCCGATGCGCTCGGCTTCGAGCCACAGAAGCTCACGTTCGAGCCGCCGGCCGATGGGCGGGTGAGCGAGGCGCAGGTCTGGGAGGCACTGCGTTCCGTGTACGACCCGGAGATTCCCGTCAACATCGTCGAGCTCGGCCTGATCTACGGGGTGGATGTTTCTGCCGACAGCACGGTATCGGTGCGCATGACGCTGACCGCGCCAGGATGCGGCATGGGTGACGTGCTGGTCGACGAAGTCCGCCGTCGTGTCGGCCGGGTGCCGTTCGTCACCGACGTCGACGTGGAGCTGGTCTTCGACCCGCCCTGGTCGCGGGACATGATGAGCGAAGAAGCCCAGCTCACCCTGGGTCTGTTCTGATCGTGTCCGCGCCGGCGACCCTGGCGGAGATCACCGAGACCTTTGCCTTCTTCGACGACTGGGAAGACAAGTACCGGTTCATCATCGACCTGGGCAAATCACTGCCACCGCTGCCAGAGTCCGCCCGGCGCGACGAGAACCTGGTGCGCGGCTGCCAGAGTCAGGTCTGGGTGGAGGCCCGTATCGACCCGGATACGCGGCGCCTGCATCTCGACATGGACAGCGACGCGCACATCGTCCGCGGCCTGATCGCCATCGTGCGGGCGGTCTACGAGGGCCGCACGCCGGAAGAGATCCTCGCCTTCGACATGGATGCGTTGTTCGAGGAGCTCGCGCTGCTGAAGCATCTGAGCCCCACGCGGGGGAATGGGCTGCGTGCGCTCATTGCCCGCATCCGTGAGCTGGCGGCAGCCCACACGGGCTGAATGACCCGATTCCGGCCGTCTTGCCGGCGGTGTGCGCCGTGTCACAGAGTCCCCCAGGCGGCCAGCCGCGGACCACGGACTTGCGACGTGTGAACGGATTTGCGCCCGACGGCCGTCGGACAATTCTCCCACCACACACTCACGACGTGCAGTTTCCGGAACGGATGCCGAGCTGTCGCTTGATCGGATCAGGGCATGGCAGAAGCGTTACGGACCGACAAGGCGGGGGACCAGCCCAACGCCATTTACACCACCTACCTGAACAAGCCAC
>JASFLG010000220.1:0-7074 GCA_050118205.1 Pseudomonadales bacterium | reverse complement strand
GACCGGAAGAGAATACGCCGATGCCGCGCTGGCAGAGGGGTCGGAGATCAGTGCCATCGGCGTCTACTCCTGGTTTCATGTGAGCGCGCTGCAGAAGGCGAGCCGCCTGGCCAGCGAGACGATGAGTCCCGAGGAGCGCAACGAGCTGGTCCGTGCCATGCTCTTCGACGAGGCGTTTGCCCTGCACTTTCTGGAGGACGTGTTCGCGTCCGGGCACGTGGCCGGCACCTGGGGAGATGCTTCGCAGCGCAAAGGGACTCACGACTTCTACAACCAGAACGGCCTGGAGGCGAGAACCTGGGCCGGCCTGAGTGATTCCGTCGTGCTCATGGGCGATGCTCACCTGCGCGACCAGGATGCCCCCCGGGTGGCGGACGCGGTAGTCACGAGCCTGACTCAGGTCATCGATGCAGCGACCGGGCACGCTCGATACGAGAATCCCTATCGGCCGAAGGCGCCACTCGAGCCGGACGAGTTCAACGTCTGTCAGAATGACGTTCTTCCCGCCCGCCCGCCGGGCATGCAGGTCGGCAACCAGGCGTACGAGCTCGTGCTCGTGGACGCGCTCGAGCCGACGCCGATTCCCGGGCTGGGGCCGGGGCTGGGCTCCATGCCGCGATTCCGCAGCGAGCTCGGTCCCTTCATGGGGCTCTCCGGCAACATCGACGGCCGGGGCATCAGCGGCGGCTTCGCCGCGTCTCAGAACCACGACGGGGGCGCCATTGGTGGCCTGGAGCTTGCTCTTCGAGCCGGGCTCGGCCTCGAAGGTGCTCTGGGCGAGTCCAGCGATGGGCTGGTGTTCACGTCGCTGGGCTTCCGTGCGGATTCGCCGTCAACCAACAATTTCGGCGACACCACGCTGGGCTCTCTCGGGGGGAATCTGAGCGCCGCCATCCCGGCCCGGACCGGGCTGGTCTTTCGAGTCCGCATGCCCTACTACGTGCTACCGGCGGACCTGCTGCTCCTCTCGCCCATGTATTTCGTCAATCCGGACGCCTACACTCGGATGGCCGTCACCTCGGCCAACGGAGGCCTGCTCGGCCTGCAGCACGGCCTGGCCACACCACTCGGACGGTTCCAGTTCGTACTTGGGCGCGAGCTGGGCATCACGTTCTACGGGCTGGACGGCGACGATCAGCTGGTGGCGCCTTCCGAGCAACCCGGAGCGCCAGGCAGGATCGTCTCGTTCAAGTCGACGTCCTACGAGCTGCCGATCCTCGAGTTCCGTCCGTACCGCTCCTTCTCCACCAACCAGTCCTCGTCGATCCTGCTCCAGCTATACGGAGGCGTGGACATACCTCGAAGCGCAAACGTGCTGCTTCCGACCGGGGCCGCGCCGGTCGATCTGGACCCGATCTGGTTCCTCGGGGTCCGTATGGCGTTCGACTGGCGCTATTACTTCTAACCCGAAATGCCGGCCAGAACCGAAAGAGAGGGAACACAATGCTTCGCGCCGCCTGCCACTGCACCGCCATCCGCTTCGAGCTCACCACGCCACCGGAGTTCGTTCTCGACTGCAACTGCACGCTGTGCCGCCGCTACGGCGCACTCTGGGCCTACCCCGATCAGGGCGAGGTGACCTTCGTACGTGGTGCCGATGCAACCGATACCTATCTGTGGGGAGACGAGCAACTGGCCTTCCACCGATGCAAGGTCTGTGGCTGCGTGACGCACATGGTTGCGGTCAAGGAAGATCCACCCTTCGTCTACGGCATCAATGCGCGGATGATTCCGACGCTGGACCCCGCGAAGACCCCCCTCCGTCAGATTGACCACGGTTACAGCGGCTTTTTCTGGACGCGCTCCGAGTCACAACCCAGGCCGAGCCACCATCCCGAGATGAAACCGCCGGGGCCGGAGGACTGGCGCTAGCGAAAGCGAAACCCGTCTCAGCGCCAGATCGCGTCCTCCGCGAATCCGAGGGCGGAGAAGTCCCCGGCGCGCAGGGCCTGTTCCTTCTCGTGGCCCAGGAAGAACTCGTCCAGCTGAGGGGGCGCGACGGCCGTCCCTGACAACATGGCATGCACCTGTCCCCGATGATGAATCTGGTGCTGGAAGAGGTGCAGCAACGTTCGGTCCGCCCGCTCTGTCTGAACCCAATCCCGCCGCTGATGGTGCACCAGGGTCGACAACCCGGGATCGGTGAGTTGCTCGCAGAAGTCGATGAGCCGCTGATCCGCCTGCTGCTGCTCCCGGGCGAGATCGGTGATCGAAGCGCAGGGAATCTCGGGCTCGAAGGCGGCGCTGCCGAGAGACTTTCCCTCCAGACCGCTCAGGTAATACCAGTCCACGGTCAGGATGTGATTCAGCGTGTGGATCAGCGATGGAAAGAAGCTCACCCTGGGCGCCGCCAGCTCGTCAGCCGAAAGGCTTGCACAGGCGCGAATGAGGCGATGATTGGACCAGGCATTGTTGTACGCCTGGGCACGAAAATAGCGCGTGGCTGACATGGTCGACCTTCCTTGGGGGTCGAGCTAGACCGGGTGGCCGAAGAGCCCCTCGATCAGGCGCCGGTCGAGGATCCGGCCGTAAGCATCTCCGAACTCGTTGAACAGCTCCTGCCGGCTCGTCTCCAGCTCCGCCGCCTGAGCGGCCAGGATCTCGCGGGTCGACGGCCGCTCGCACATCGCGGCATGAAACGCCTGCAGCGCTGCATTGCCCTGCACCAGATTGATCTCCGGCATATCGAACAGCTTCGCGAACGTCCGGCTGACCTCCAGCATGTGAAAAAGCTGAAAGTCGGGAAGGTACGGCTCCTCTCCCATGAGGTACGGTGCCATCCTGGCGCTCTGGATCAGCCGCATCAGCCCCCCCGCCACGAAAAACAGCGAGCAGCGGCCGTAGACCTCGGCCTCTCCTTCGAGATTCAGGTTCCACGCCTTCGGGAAGTAAGCGCAGAACACGAACCAGTTGAAGAACGGCCCGCCGATGGAGAAGGCGATGTAGTCGTTCTTCGCATCCACTTCCGCGCAGAGCACCGGATCGTCCACGGGATAGAACTTCCGGGCGGCCGGATACATCCTGGCGAGATAGCGGCAGATTGCCTGGCTCTCGGCGAGGTCGACGCCGTTCACGTCCCGCAGCGAGGGGATCTTGGCGAGCGGATTCCTCGACAGGTGCTCCGGTGCGAACGTGCTGCCCTGATACGGCGAGACCCGTTCATAGCGGAACGGCAGCTCGGCTTCCGTGAGCACGTGGGCGACCTGGGACATGTAGGGAGAGAGCCAGAACCCGTAAAGGATCCGCTCGCTCACGTTTTCGCTTTCCACTCCTGGCCACCCCTTGACGACGCGATGGCGTGATCATACGCGGCCGCCGCTCGGGCGCAATCGGATACGGTGGGTCCCGTCGGAAGCACGCGCAACCGCTATCAAGCGGTCCAGCGTCCGGACAGCTAGGATGGCTTCTGATGTGTGAGGACCCCGCGGATGATGGCGGTCGAGAAGGCAATCTGGTACATCGAGCACCACTACCGCGAGCAGATCTCCCTGGACGCGCTGGCAGAGGTGGCCGGAGTCTCCCGATACCACTTGAGCCGCATGTTCGGTTACACCGTCGGGCAACCGATCAGCCGCTACCTCCGACTGCGTCGGCTGTCGAAGGCTGCCATCGCGCTCGCCGCCGGCGAGCCGGACATACTCGGCCTCGCCCTGTCGCTCGGCTACAGCTCGCACGAGGCGTTCTCGCGAGCATTCAAGGATCACTTCTCCAGGACCCCCGAGCAGGTCCGAAGACAGGGTCATACGAACAACCTGGATCTCACGGAGGCCATGATGATGAAAACCTCGAACGCGACATCTCTGTCCGACCCGCGATTCGAAACGGTGGGTAAGCTGAGCATCGTCGGTATCTCCCGGCACTATCGGTTCGGAGATCTCGGTGAGATACCCGACCAGTGGCAGTCATTCGTGCCGCTGATGGCCCGGGTCACCTCCGAGCCGAAACCGACGACCTATGGGGTGATCTACAACGGGGACGACGACGGCGTCGACTACCTGAGCGGGATCGAGCTGCCTCGGGGGTCGGAGACACCCGGGAACCTGGTGCGGCTCGACATGGCGCCGCAACGCTATGCGGTCTTCGAGCATCCGGGTCACGTGGCAACGGTGCGTGACACCTGCAGCGCCATCTGGTCGACCTGGCTGCCCACCTCGGGAGTCGACGTGGTCGAGGCGCCGTGGTTCGAACGCTATGGGGCGCGCTTCGACCCGATTACCGGCGCCGGCGGACTGGAGATCTGGATACCCGTGTCTGCGTGAAGGCACACAGAGCGTAACCGTCCTCGTGACCTCCACCCCTGGCGCCCTGGTCGTCCGCAACCGCCGGCGTCCTGGTGCCGACCGGGGCCGGCCGGCGCCGGGGACTGTTCGCAAAGCTCAGATGAGCGGCTTCATCCAGTTCAAGGGAGAAGCGAACCCGGATCGACCGGCATAGGGCCCCTCCAGTGGCAGCACCCGCTGCACATAGAAAGTCCCACGCCGCCCATTGGGGACCACCCTGCACGGCATACGCATCGGTACCGACAACACCCGCGCCCGGTACCATCCGGTAGAGCAGTCCATGAGCACCTCGGTGCCGACCGGGAACCCGTCAGCCGCCTTCGGAGACAGCGTCCAGATCTCAGCCCGCATACCTGATCCTGAGGCGTTCACTGCGGCTGGCTACATCACCTCTTCGATCGTACTGACGAGCGCGTCTTCGTCGGGGAAGCGACCGACGCTGTGCTTCGAGAAGACAAGCTCCCCGTCCACCACCACGTCGAACACACCGCCTCCTCCGACCACCAGCTCCGGCGCGACACCGAGCCGGGATTCGAGTTTCGCGGCCAGACTGGCCGCGGCTGGGCGGTAGTTTCAGGCGCCGCAATACGTGATCTTGATATCCATGACCCACCCTTCGGCGAACCGGGTCACTTCACTCTACTCCGTAAAGGGGAGACCATCCAGCCAACTGCATCACCGGCACTTTCACCATGACCGACTACACCCTTTACTACTGGCCCGTTCCGTTTCGTGGGCAGTTCGTCCGCTCCGTTCTCGCCCACGTGCACGCCACATGGGATGAGGCGGGTACCGAGGACATCGCCTCGCTCATGCACGAGCCAACCGGCGAGCAACCGGTACCTCATATGGCCCCGCCGGTTCTGACGGATCACGCCACCGGGCTTTCGTTCGCCCAGATGCCGGCGATCCTCGCCTATCTCGGCAGAGCGCACGCGCTGATTCCGGGTGATGCGCCGCGCGAAGCGTTGACGCACAAGGTCATTGCCGACGCCAACGACGTGCTCTACGAGATGACGCGCTACAACGGCGCCCGGATGTGGACACCGGACACCTGGGATGCCTTTCGCCCGCGCCTGAGCCGTTGGATGAAGATCTTCGAAGAGACGGGCCGGCGCCACGGCCTGACGGTCGGCGCCGGCTACCTGCTCGGCACGAAGACGCCTTCCCTGGCCGATCTCGTGGTGCAGAGTCTGTGGGGCACGATGACGGCCCGGCTCACCCCGTTGCGCGCCATGCTCGACGAGATGGCGCCAGCGACGGTCGCGCTCTCCGATCGAATCGCGGCGCTGCCGGAGCAGGCGGCGCTCAACAGCCGAAACGACAGCGAGTACGGCGACGCGTGGTGCGGTGGTCAGATCGAAGCCTCGCTGCGCGCCGTCCTGTGACGCGCCGAACACGTCGTTGCACGCCGCCGTGACCGTGCCGGGCTCAGCGGTTCGTCAGCACCTCGATGGCCTGTTCTCCGGTCACGAAACGCGCGCCTTCACTGGCCAGCCCGGTCAGCAGCCTGTCCAGCATTCGCATACGGTGCCCACGGCCGATGACGAACGGATGGAGCGTGTAGGTCATCACGCCCGCCTCGCAGACCTCCTGCATGTAGCGGTAGTCCTCCAGCCAGTTCTCGAGCACACCGCTCGCCGCCCTGAGCCCGCCACCGCGGAAGTACTCGAAATGGGGAAAGTCGTCCGCCGACCAGGAGACCGGCAGCTCCCACAGCGTCGACTCGGACCCGAAGCCGATCGGACTGCCCGGCTCGACGCGATCGCCCTGCCGGGCACGGTAGGGCTGGTAGTCGTGCCCCATCATGCTGCTGTCGTAGACAAAGCCCTCCCGCAGCAGCAGCTCGACGCTCGATGGGCTCAGGTCCCAGGCCGGCGAGCGATAACCTCTCGCGGCCCGGCCTGAGATCCGCTCGATCGCCGCATTGCCGCGTCTCAGCTGATCGAGTTCCCGCTCGGGATCAAGTGACGCCGGAGAGATGTGATCGTAGCCGTGATGGCCGATCTCATGGCCCCGTTCCGCCACCTCACGGCAGGTCCGTTCAAAGGTGTCGATCGTGAGTCCGGGGATGAACCAGGTGGTTCTGATGCCGTGCCGATCGAAGAGGTCGAGCAGGCGTCCTGCCGCCACCACACCGAACTCTCCTCGCGAGACCGGCGTCGGCGACGTGTGTCCCATGGCAAGCCAGAGCGAAACGGAATCGAAATCCAGCGTGATGCAGACCAGGTGGTCGGACATGGTGCGGTCCGCGGAGTGGCTCGAGTGAGGCATGATACCCACGCGCGAGCCCACAACCAAAAGGACGCGTCGCCCTCGCGAGATCGCCGTGGCGGCAGGGTTGCCGTGTGACTACGGATTCAGGTTCAACTACGCTGCAGGCCTCGAGTCGCCGGACGGACCCTATGACCTACGACCCTGACAATCCGTTTGCGCGGATTCTCCGCGGCGAGGCGCCCGCCTCCATGGTCTATGAGGACGAGCACGCGATCGCCTTCATGGATCTCATGCCCCAGGTGGAGGGTCACACGCTCGTGGTGCCGCGCACACCCTGTCGGGACCTGTTCGACATCGAACCCGAGGCGCTCGCCGGGACTATCCGGGCCACCCAGGTCGTGGCGACAGGCGTGAAGGCCGCACTGGATGCGCCGGGTATCATGATCGCACAGCTGAGCGGCGCCGCGGCCGGGCAGACCGTCTTTCATCTCCACTTCCATATCCTGCCGCGCTTTCAGGGCATCGAATTCCGCCTGCACGCCGCCCGCGTCGAGGAACGCGACAAGCTCGATGCGCT
>JASFLG010000219.1:0-7084 GCA_050118205.1 Pseudomonadales bacterium | reverse complement strand
TATCGGCCAGAGGCACGGCGCCGAGCGCGGTCAGTCGGGGGTTGGTGGGCCGGTCGTAGCCATAGAGCGCGAAGTTCCCGGCCCGGGCCGCCTCACCGATGGCCAGCACGACCACCGTCGGGCCGGAGGCGGTGAAGGTCGCCGGCGGCAGCCGGATCGGCTCCGGCGCGTCGAGCTGCGAGCTCTGATAGCGCACGGCGTTGGCCACATAGGACCAGGGCATCACCATGCCGCCCAGCTGCTTGGCATTCTTGTCGATCCACAACCAGGTGCCCGAGGCGAGGTAGATCCAGCCCACCCCGGCGATCAGGGTGGCGAGGGCGTGCAGCGCGGTGCGTACAGGTCGTGAGGTGCGGATGCGAAACTTTGCCAGGAGCACGCAGGGCAGCACGCCCAGAAGCAGAAAGTAGAGAAGCAGCTTTGGATGCAGATAGCTCACCACCTCTGCGCGATCAGTGGTGAACACATTGCCCATCATGGTCTTGTCCAGCACCGCCTGGTACGTGTCCATGAAATAGACGGCGATCGAGTTGCCCAGGGCCATGACCATCGCCGTCGCCTTGAGCAGGCGGCGGGAAACCAGGGACGCGCAGAACAGCACCACGGCGGTGACCACGTACACGGCGACGAGCAGGGTGAGCAGCGTGGTTGCGCCGTTGAACGTGAACAGATCGACCCTGGCCGCCGTGAAACGGTACAGCGGTGCGTGGTACAGGGCGACGTTGGCCAGCGAGACCAGGATGACGAATGCGGCGGCATCTGGCTGCCATCGCCACGGCTTCATCCAGTTGCTCATCAGGGATTCGTTGAAGGGTCTGGTGCCTCGTTCATCCCGGTCGGGCGGGTTCGCTGATCACGGAGGGCTGTGCAGGTTGTCGCGGCCAGCCGACCAGCAGACAGAATGCCACAGCGGCGGCGGTAATGCCGGCCAGCCACAGCGCGGGCGGACCCGGGGGCGTATCCGCCGCCCGGATCAGGAGAGCAATGCTCAGCCCCAGAATGACCACGCTCAGGCAGCGGCCGGTGATTCCCCGGCGCACCTGTGGCCATCCTGCGTAGCGCCGCGACAGGGCGGCGCCGAGCAGTCCCGCCACCCATCCGAGCGCGGCACCCACGACGAGATCCAGTGGCCAGTGGGCGCCCACCGCGATGCGCGACAGGCAGAGAACGCCTGCAAGCAACAGACCGCCGGCCACCACGGACCACTGTCGCCAGCCTGCAGGCCTGGGCAGCAGCACGGCGAGCAGGGCGATGAGTCCGGTGAAGATCGTCAGGGCGTGCCCCGAGGGCAGGCTGTTGTGGGCGGTGAGGGCATCTCCGATGACGTTGATCTGCTGTGGGTCGAGCACGGCTGCCGGTCGGGGCATGGCAAACCAGTGCTTGGCAGTGGCCGACAGGGCGCCGGCGAACGGTGCCGCACCGAGCATCGCGCCCCAGGCCTGCGGTCGCCAGAGGATCAGCGGCGAGAGCAGCGCCAGCAGAACGGCGCCGTCACCGAGCAGGGTCAGGTTCGACCAGATCTGGCCTGGAGCCGAGGCAAGCGCGTGATTGATCGTGATGAACCAGTCGCGCTGGAGCGCTCCGTAGTCGCTCAGATCACCGTGACCGAGTACCTCGACGGTTACCGCCGTCAGCACGATGAGCATGAGCGGCACGCCGGCCCAGGCGAACCACTGCCCGCGGCTCCACGGTTCGCCTGCGGCTGCCGTCAATCGGTACTCTGAATCTGATCCAGCAGCATCCTGACTTCCTGGCGCCGTCCCGCATCCGCCACCTGGCGACCTGGTCGATCCGGCGCGTGCAGCGCCTTCTCCAGATGCTCGATGGCGGCCGGTACCTCACCGTTCTGGTAGAGAAATTCGCCCATGAAGTAGTTGGAGTCGATGCCGTCCGGGTCCATGGTCAGCCCCTCCTGAAGATAGGCGCGGGCCTTCTTGTCGTCGCCGAAGCCGATCGGCCAGCCCGGCACTTTGTAGTATAGGGCACCGAGGCTCGTGTAGGCAGATCCGTTCATGGCGTCCGGGTCGATCTCCAGTGCCCGCTGCAGCGCCTTGCGGGCACGCTTCGCGGCGCCGAGCGCGCTGAAGCCGCCCGCCTCGCCGGCGTAGGAGCTCAGAATGATGCCCTGCCAGATGAGCAGGTCCGCCTCACCCGGGTGGGCGGCGACCAGCGCCGTCGCTTCGTCGCCGAGGCTGTCGAGCGCCGGTCCGCGATCGTCGGCGGTCAGCTCGTAGGTGGCATGCGCCCAGCCGCGCTCCAGATCGGCAGACGTCTCCGCCGCCAGCGCAGAGCTGCCGGCCACCAGACCGACCAGAATCAGCAGTGTTCTGACTTTAAACATGTTGGCCTCCTTGTGAGTCGGGAGTTGCTTGCAGTACTTTCTTCAGGATTCCGAGCCGGCTCGCCAGGCTGCGGTCGATCACGGACGGAAGAAACGCGTTGATCCGCGCGTACAGACGTTCCGGCATGCCGATCACCGTGCTCGGCCGGGCGGTGGCCATGGCGCGGGCAATGCACCGGGCGACGACCTCGGGAGGGTCGACCCGGTTGCCGAGCGCTTCGTTCAGCCGATCGCCCACGCCCCGGTTCATGCCCGTACGCGTGGCGCGAGGCTCCACATGCACCACGCGCACGGTGCTGTCGTCGAGCTCGCGCCGGAGCGCCTCGGAGAAACCGCGCAGGCCGAACTTGGTGGCGCAGTAGGCCGCGTAGCCCGGGTAGCCGATCTGGCCGAACACGGAGCCCACGTTGACGATCAGCGGCCGGCGCAGGTGCTTCATGGCCGGAAGCATCCGACGCGTGAGCTGCAGGGGGGTGTGCAGGTTCGCGGCGAGCATGGACTCGATGGTCTCGGCGCGCTGGAGCTCGAAAAGACTCACGTCGTTCTGTCCGCAGAGGTTGATCAGCGTATCGGCGGTCTGCTGCGCCGCCCGTTCTGCCAGTGCCCGACGCGCATCGTCCCTGGTCAGATCACCCTGCATGATCTCGATCACGCTGCCCGTCGGCAGCCGGGCGTCCAGAGCTGCAAGCGATCGTGCGTCGCGGCCGGCGAGGATGAGCTTTGCGCCTTGCGCGGCGAGCACGGCTGCCAGCGCCTGGCCGATGCCGCCTGTGGCGCCGGTCAGCACGCAGACGCGGCCTTCGAGCGACTCAAGCGACATCCTGCTGGCTCCTGTGAGCACCGTTGCGTGTCCGCGCCGCCGCCTGCTGCGGCGTGCCCCGGGGCACCGAGTCCAGCACCTGTCCGTAGAGATGGAACACGCGTCGCGCCACGTGGACGATGTCGTCGAGATCGGCCGGATCGCTGATCTGATCGATCAGGTCGGCAAAGAAGCTGATGTGTTCCTTGTCCAGCTCTCCGTGGCTGCGCAGGTAGCTGAACGCGCGATCGGGCAGGCCCAGGCGCGACTGAACCAGATCCGCGGCGGACGTTGCCAGCGCCGTGCTCGTTCCCTCGAGCACGTAGACCATGCCGAAGAAGCCCACGGGATTGCGGCGGGCGATGAAATCGTAGACGAAGGCCACGAGCAGCTCGACGTCGAGAGACGGTACGGAGGCGCGGACGCGGGCCGGGTCCGCGCCGCAGGCGGCCAGGTCGTTCAGTATCCACTGCTCGTGCCCTGCCTCTTCCCGGATGTACTCGACCAGCGCCGGCTGCAGCCAGCTCAGTCGGTCTCGGTCCTGCAGGCGCGCGCCGCACGCCATCATCAGCGGCACGGTGTGCCGCACGTGGTGGAAGGCGTTGGTCAGGAAGGCCCGGTAGCTGTCGAGCGTGTAGCGGCCCTCGGCCAGATCGGTCAGCACCGGCAGGTGGTGCAGCGCGGCGCGCTCGTCCGCGGTGTGCTCGACGAGAAGCTGATAGGGGGTCATGAGTACTCCAGGAGGGATGCGTAGAGCTGGTTGATGGTTTCGGAGAATGCGTCCGCTACCCGTTCCCGGCGGACACGGCCGTTGTCGGTCAGGCAGCCCAGGGTCGCGAAGTGATCCGGCTCGACACGCTGCCAGGCGCCGATACGCGCGTAGTCGGGCAGTCTGCGGTTGCAGGTTTCCACCGCGGTGCCGATGGCCGCGTGGTCTGCGTTCATCCTCGGCACCAGCAGCGCGATGTTGGTCGGCTGCCCGTCACCGAACACCGCTGCCTGACCGATGGAGAGCTCGGCAGTGAGCTCGCTCTCGATCCACTCCGGGCTGATGTTGCGACCGTAGGCGCTGATGTAGTGGTGCCTGAGGCGCCCCTGCACGTGCAGGAACCCGTCCGCATCCAGATGTCCGATGTCGCCGGTGCGTACCTCGGCCTGCCTCAAGGCCGCTTCCGACGCGTAGCCCAGGTGGACGGGGCCGGTGACCACGACCTCGCCGTCCAGGCAGTCCAGGGTCACGTGAGGCAGCGGCCTGCCGGCGGTGCCCGGGCGGTCCGCGCCGGGGACGTTCAGGCTCACCACCGAGCCGCATTCGGTGAGGCCGTAGCCCTCGTAGACCGGGAGGCCCTGAGCGCGGGCGCGGGCGAGCAGCCCGGGCGCGACTCGCGCGCCACCCACCGCGATGAACCTGTAGCTGGAAGGGAGCTCGAGACCGAGCTCGGCCGCCGTGGTCAGAGCCAGAAGCAGCTGGGGTACCAGAATGAGACTGTGCGGTTGCGCTGCGATCTGTGCGGCGACGAACCGGTTCAGATCGATCCCGCTGCTCCCGGTCAGGCCGACCTCCCGGAGAGGGGCGACGACGGTAGCGCCCCCGTTCAGAATGTTCGCCAGGAGCCCGGCGACGTTCTCCAGCAGCAGCGACAGCGGCAGCACGCACATGTGGCGTTCGATGCCGAGTGGCGACAGTCGCTCGATGATGCCGTGCGCCGTTCCGAGCAGGGTCGACGCGTCGAGGCACACGCCCTTCGGCCGCCCGGTCGTGCCCGAGGTATAGGTGATGAGCGCGGTGCCGGCGGGAAGGGGGAGCGGGCAGGTGCTCCGCTGCCAGATGCCGTCCGCCGCTTCCGACCAGCCTGTACCCGGGGGCTCGGTGCCGATGAACGTGTCCGCGCCACTGTCCTCGAGCACGTGGTCACGCTGGGCGGCGCTGAAGAAACTCGGAATCGGAATGGCGGTCCTCCGATCCAGGAGCAGGGCCAGGTTGGTGACCACCCAGTCGGTGCCGTTGTCCAGCTGGTACGCCACGCGTCCGGCATCCAGCTGCGCAAGCGCCCGCGCACGCTGGTCGGCGAGAGCGGCGAGGTCGGCGTAGGTGACCGGGCGGCCCGGCGTGAGCAGCGCGGGCCGGTCGGCGAATTCGATCAGGCAGGCCGCCAGACGGTTCAGCACGCCCGCTTTCCGAGCACCCCGGACAGCGCACCGAACGCGACGGCGGGATCGGCGAGGTAGTAGCTGCCCCAGCAGCTCCGGAAGTCCTCCGGCAGCGCCGATGCCCTGGCGTCGGAGAGAATCACGGGCGTCAGGTAGCGGCGCGCGAAGTAGCGCACCAGGCAGCGTGTCGCCGTGCACACCACGTGCTCGAATCCCAGGTTCGAAAGCCCCTGAGCGATGAGCGGAACGACGGCGCCGAAGACGCGGGGGGTCGCCACGGAGAAGTGCGCAATCTCGACCACGCGGCTCATGTCCACACCCCCGTGAGAGGCGGCGGGCAGGGCGTCGGCCAGGGGCTTGCCCAGGTAGTGCTCGCTGAAGAAGCCGTCGGCGGCGGTGCGGATGCCGAACGCAGCCGTGAGACCCCGGATGGGGTGGAAGATCCCCTGCAGGCGGGGCGTGTCGTCAGGCACCTCGGCGCGGAAGTGCTCTCGAAACTGGGTCTGAACGAAGCGGCGGAGCTCGTCGTGCGCGGCCTGATCCTTTGCGGCCATCAGCCGGTAGCGGCCGTGGGTGGCGATCGGTACGAAACCGTCCGCCTCGCCAGGGATGTTTTCTTGTCGTTTGCTGGGCGCGGACATGGGATCGGCTCACCTCGCGATCGGTAGAATGCAACCGGGTAGATGTCGGGCTCCGGGCAAATCAATCGGAGCATTGGATGCGATTGTTTTTTCTGCGCGGTGCATCAATGAAGGTGAAAGGATCGAAATCCGAGGACCCGGTGAGCAGCCGTGAAGACAGAGAGCTGGCCAGGCGAATGGCGCGCGGTGACGACAAGGCGTTTCGGGCGTTTTTCGACGACTACTATCCGCGCGTCTACCGGTTCTGCATCCGCCGGCTGGAAGACGCGGCCGCAGAAGACGTGGCCCAGACCGTGATCACAAAAGGCATCAGAAAGATTGCCACCTACCGGGGCGAAGCGTCGCTGCTCACCTGGCTGACCCAGATCGCACGCAACGAGATCCGTGCCCACTATCGCTCCAGCGCCCGCTTCCGGCTGGAGGTGGCGGTGGAGGACAACGAGGCCGTGCGCGCGGAGCTCGAGTCGATTGCCGCCGACCCGGCGCTGAACCCTGAGCCGGCCGCCGAGTACTCGCAGCGCCAGCACGCCGTGCAGCTGATTCTCGACCACCTCCCGGGACAGTACGGCACGCTGCTCGAATGGAAGTACATCGAGAGCCTGTCGGTGGAGGAGATGGCCGAGCGGCTGGAGACCACGGCGGTTGCCGTGCAGTCGAAGCTTGCCAGGGCCAGAGCCGCCTTTGCGCAGCAGTACGAATCGCTGTCAAAGGAGATGCAGCAGGTTTTGCGTCTGCCGGGAGAACGGGAGACAGGACGATGAACGAAACGGAAGACAAGCTGGAAGCCCTGTTCGAAGGAATGCAGCCGCGCACCGCGCCGCCGGAGGCAGCGCGCGCAAAAGCGCTGGCGGCAGCTACGGAGGCGTTCGAGGCGCTCGTCCGGCGCCGCCGTCGTCGGCTGGGCGCTGTTCTGGCCGTGGCTGCCACCGCGGTGGGCGCATGGCTGATCGCCACGACCCAGATTCTGCCGGCGCAGCCGTTCGCGGTGGAGCTGGCAGACGCGTCGGGTCTCACGCTGAATGGTGAAACCGTGCCCGGGGCGACCCGGGTGCTCGAAGTCACGCCGGGGACCCGCATGGCATCGACGGATGCCGCGCGGCTGGCGCTCGGGCGCGCCACGGACCTTCGTCTGAAGGCCGGTACCTCCGTCGT